>JBFMFJ010000523.1:0-2267 GCA_040752235.1 Candidatus Zixiibacteriota bacterium
CCGGGTGCCGATGTTCAAATCGGGGCATGAAGAATCGACTCGTATCGAACTGCGTTCGCCCGATCCGGCCTGCAATCCTTACCTGGCATTCGCAGTGATGCTGGCCGCCGGTCTGGCCGGAGTGGAACACAAATATGATCTGCCGGCGCCGATCGAGCAGAATATTTTCACTATGACCAAAAAAGAGCGGCAGGCACTTGATATCGACGCTCTTCCGGATTCGCTGGAGAATGCCATCAGGGCAATGAAGGACTCGAAACTTCTCAGGGATACGCTGGGGGATCATATATTCGATGCCTTGATTGCCAATAAGAAAGTCGAATGGGATGGTTACCGGGTCAGCGTAACCAATTATGAATTAGACAAATATTTGTCATTCTTATGATAAACGACTATGGACAGACGACTGTTAAAGACATAACCGACGGATTGCAGAAAAAACGATTTTCTGCCGTCGAGCTATGCCATGCAGCTCTGTCCACGGTTGAACAAAAAAATCGAAATCTGAACGCTCTGATTACGGCAACCGGGAAACTTGCCGTCGAGCAAGCGGAACAAATTGACAAAAAAATAAGCCTGGGTGAAAACCCGGGCTTTCTTGCAGGTATTCCGGTCATAATCAAAGATAATATCTGCCTGTCGGGCTATCCAACCACCTGCGCCTCGAAAATGCTGGCCAATTTTATTTCGCCATATAATGCCACTTGTGTCGAAAAGCTCATCAATGCCGGGGCAGTTATAATCGGCAAGGCCAATATGGATGAGTTCGCGATGGGTTCCTCCAACGAGACTTCATATTTAGGGCCGGTCAAAAATCCGTATGGCGATGAATATGTGCCGGGAGGATCATCGGGAGGCTCGGCCGCGGCGGTGGCGGCAGGCATGGCACCAATTGCACTTGGCTCGGATACCGGCGGCTCGGTGCGCCAACCGGCCGCTTTTTGCGGAGTCTATGGATTAAAACCAACCTATGGGGCGGTCTCGCGCTATGGACTGGTGGCTTTTGCCTCCTCCATGGATCAAATCGGCCCGATGGCCCGCAAAATTGATGATCTGGCGAGGTTATTCTCAGTCATATCAGGTCACGATGAAAATGACTCGACATCGATGGAATTTGATTACAGCAATATTATGTCTGAATTGGATACAGACAGGAAATTTGTGATTGGATTGCCTCGGGTGTTTTTCATGAAGGATCTGGATAGTGAGATCGCCGATATTTTCGAGAAAGCCGTTGCGATGCTATCGCAGGCGGGGCATCGAATCGTTGAGATTGATCTACCGCATATCGATCTGGCCATCGCGACATATTATGTGATTGCCAATGCGGAAGCCTCTTCGAATCTTGCCCGATATGATGGTGTCAGATATGGATTGAGGGTCCCTGATGACGACCTTATTGAAATTATGTGCCGTACCAGGAGCTCAGGTTTCGGACGGGAAGTTATCAGGCGGATTATGCTCGGGACTTATGTGCTTTCGGCCGGATGTTGTGAAGTATATTATAACCGGGCCACGCAAATTCGCAACTTGATTAAGAGTGATTTTGCTGATGCTTTCAAGGAGATCGATTTAATTTTGATACCGACGACGCCTACGGCGGCCTTCAAAATCGGAGAGAAGATTGATAATCCGCTGGAGATGTATTTGTCGGATATTTTCACGGTTCCGGCCAATCTGGCCGGGATTCCGGCGATATCGATACCATTCGGAAAGGTGAAAGACGGACGCCCGGCAGGAATACAATTTATGGCTCGCGCCTTTGACGAAATTTCATTATTCCGGATCGGGCGATGTCTTGAGAAAATGAACGGAGAGTAGATGCCGTATTTTGAATCAGAGAAAATCCGCCTTTATTATGAGATAACAGGGGAGGGAACGCCTTTGATAATGCTGCATGGATTCTCTCTGGACCGGCGGATGTGGCGATACCAGGTTGATGCCTTTGCTCAAAGCCATAATATAATAATGCCCGATGCCCGGGGGCATGGCTTGTCAGATGCACCGTCGACCGATTATGCCCGCGAGGATAGAACGGCGGATATTCAAAATATAGTGAATCATCTTGGAATCGATCGGTTTCATCTGCTCGGCTTTTCGATGGGGGGCGGTGACGCTCTGGCTTATGCAATTGATCAACAGGAGCGGCTTCTCTCATTGACACTTGCCGCCACGGTGGCAGCCGGATGGCAGCCGCCGAAAAGATTTCGGGATTTCGCAGGACCTGCCCATGAGATAGGGGTGGCGGAGGCAAAAAAACAATATAT
>JBFMFJ010000524.1:0-2264 GCA_040752235.1 Candidatus Zixiibacteriota bacterium
AACCAGAATCAGGAATGCATCCAAAGCCAAGATGAAGGCTGTGAATGTTCCCGCCTCGATAATCAAATTAGAGGTTGCCAAGATATTGAAGAATGAAAATTTCATCAAGGATGTCTTGGAGATTCCGGATAAACGGCAGGGTATCTTGAGATTATATCTTAAATATAGCCGCGATGATGCCCCCATTATCAGGGGCCTGAAAAGAATTTCCCGCCCCGGCTTGAGAAAATATTATAACCTGGAAGATCTGAAGAGAATCAGACGAACCAAGGTTGGTATCACGATCGTCTCCACATCACAGGGTATCATGACCGATGGCGAGGCGGTGAAGAAGAATGTGGGCGGCGAAGCCCTCTGTAATGTCTGGTAAGCGGAGTTGCTATTATGTCGAAAATTGGAAAATTGCCGGTTAAGATTCCCAAAGGCGTGATGGTGCAGGTGTCGGATTCTAATATCGATGTCTCCGGGCCCAAAGGAAAGCTGTCTCGGGCGATTCATCAGGATATCACCGTGAAGGTGGACGAAGGCTCGGTCGTCGTTACCAGGCCGACCGATCTTAAACCGCACAAGGCTCTGCATGGACTGACACGGGCGTTGATTCAGAATATGGTCATCGGAGTTTCCCAGGGTTACAGGATCGAACTGGAAATGATCGGCGTCGGCTATCGTGCGGAAATGAAGGGCAAATTGCTGGAACTGAGTCTCGGTTTCTCTCATCCGATTCTGATGCGCCCGCCCGATGATGTGAAACTGGAAATCATTCCGAAAGAAAGTAAAATAATTGTGACCGGTCCTGACAAGCAGCTGGTCGGCCAGACCGCGGCTCAAATTCGCAAGTTCCGACCGCCGGAGCCATACAAGGGCAAGGGCGTCAGATATGTCGGCGAGATGGTCCGTCGCAAAGCCGGAAAGGCCGCTGGTAAGTAAGGATAGTTGTATATGAGCAAAATAATAGACAAAAGTGTCAGACGGGCCAAAAGAAAAGCCAGGGTCAGGGGAAAAGTCTTCGGGACGACCGAAAGACCGCGTCTGACGGTTACGAAAACGCTGAAAAATATGTATGCCCAGGTCATCAACGATGAAAAGATGATCACGATTGCCGCGACTTCGACACTGACAAAAGCGGTCCGCGACAAAATCGGCAAGAAAAACAAAACCGAAGTTGCCGGCGTCATCGGTGAGGAAATCGCCAAAATGGCGCAGGAAAAGGGCATCAAGGCAGTCGCCTTCGATCGGAACGGATATCTATATCACGGCCGGGTGAAAGCGCTTGCCGAAGCAGCACGTAAATCAGGATTAGATTTTTAAAATAATAAACGAGGTAGATTCTTGGCTAGAACGGAAATGGAAAACCTCGATTTCGAGGAAAAAGTAATCAATGTCAATCGGGTGGCCAAAGTGGTCAAGGGCGGTCGCCGTTTTAGTTTTACCGCCCTGGTCGCCGTGGGCAAGAAAAACGGGCGTGTCGGGATCGGGACCGGCAAGGCCAAAGAAGTTGCCGACGCTATCAGAAAGGCCACCGATGCGGCTCACAAATCTATGGTGAAGGTCGCGATCACGGAGGGAGGAACAATTCCTCATATGGTCCTTGGAAGATACGGTGCCTCCACCGTGGTTCTGAGACCGGCTTCCCCCGGTACCGGCGTTATCGCCGGCGGTGCCGTGCGTGCTATTATGGAGTCGGCCGGAATTCAGGACATTCTGACCAAGGCGCTTGGCAGCCGCAACCCGCATAATGTTGTCAAGGCCACCATGAACGGATTGTTGAGTCTTCGCTCGAAAGAGGAACAGGAAAAATATCGAACCGAAGGTTGATGGTTCGGTTTATAGAGGTTGAAAATGGCTAAGTTGAAGATTACCCAGGTGCGGAGTGCCATTGATCGCAATGCGAAACAGAAAAGGACTGTCATTGCCTTGGGATTGGGTAAACTGCACAGAACAGTGATTCATAACGATACCCCGCAGATTCGCGGAATGATTCAGGCAGTCAGACATCTGGTTGAATACGAGAAGGTGGAAGAGTGATGGCACCGTTAGAATTATCAAGCTTGCAGCCTGCGCCAGGAGCGCATAAGAAACGCCGCAGATACGGGCGCGGACCCGGCAGCGGCCGCGGAAAAACCGCCGGCCGGGGCCATAAGGGGCAGAAGGCCCGTTCGGGTGGAAATATCAAAGCCTATATGGAAGGCGGTCAGATGCCGATCCAGAGGCGGATTCCCAAGCGCGGCTTTACCAACCGGTTCAGGGAAGAATATCAGGAAGTT
>JBFMFJ010000525.1:0-2236 GCA_040752235.1 Candidatus Zixiibacteriota bacterium
TGAAAAACAATTTGAGTTGATATCAAGAGGCGCGGTTGAGATTCTTCCGGGGGATGAATTCCGAACCCGGCTCAAGAAATCAATTGATGAAAATAAACCGCTCCGGGTCAAACAGGGATTTGATCCAACCGCTCCCGATATTCATCTGGGACATACCGTCGGCATCAGGAAATTAAAACAATTCCAGGAATTGGGTCATAAGATTGTCCTGATTATCGGCGATTATACCGGCCTTGTGGGGGATCCATCCGGACGCTCCGCGACCCGGCCCCAACTAAGTTATGATCAGATTATGACCAACGCCGAGACTTATCAGAAGCAGTTTTTCAAAATCCTTGATAAATCCAAAACCGAAATTCACTACAACGGCGAATGGTTCAAAAAAATGAATTTCCAGGAAATATTGGGCCTGGCCTCGCGATTTACGGTTGCGCGGATTCTTGAACGGGATGATTTCGATAAGCGATTCAAGGCCAATAATCCGATTTCCATACATGAACTCTTTTATCCTCTGATGCAGGCCTATGACTCGGTTGCCATCAGGGCCGATGTCGAAATCGGTGCCACCGAGCAAAAATTCAATTTGTTGACCGGTCGCGAGCTGCAGCAGGATTACGGCATGGAGCCGCAGCTGATACTGACGATGCCGGTGCTGGTCGGTGTCGACGGCCATAACAGGATGTCCAAATCGCTGGGGAATTATATCGGTATCGATGAACCGCCCAATGAAATATTCGGCAAAATCATGTCCATTCCGGATAACCTGATTTATTCGTATTTTGAACTTGTTACCGATGTCGTGGCTGATGAATTGGAGAATATTAAAGACAGCCTCAGGGATGAATCGGTCAATCCTCGCGATATTAAAATGAAGCTGGGTGAGACCATTGTGGAGATGTACCATACCCGGAATGATGCTGTAGGTGCCCGCGATGAATTCATCCGCATGTTTCGCCACAAACAGCTTCCCGATGAAGTTCCGGAATTCGACTGCAGCGAGTTTGGTGACAAGGTCTGGATTGTTAAGATACTGACGGAATCCGGGATAGTAGCTTCGAACGGCGAAGCGCGCCGGCTGATCAAGGGCGGAGGCGTCAGCCTCGATAACGAAAAAGTGACCGATGAAAATCTGGAGATCACGCCTGAAGATGGTATGCTTATAAAGGCGGGGAAGAGACGTTTTATAAAATTGCGCGTTAAATGATTTATCTGGAACCAATCTGCCCGCTGGAATATTATAAATAGTATGAAAATATTAATTACCATTTCTATAATAGCTCTATTGTTGATTGGCATTTCCGGGTGCGGCGGTGCAAAATCAGTCCCGGGAATAATGGAGCGACCTATCAAAGCTGAGGCCGGACCGCCAAGACAACAATTGAATCCGCGGGCTTTTGATTATTACTCCGCCGGCTCTATTCTGGATATGATGGGGGAGTTCTATCTTGCCAATGAGCAATACGGCAAGGCGTTAAAATATTATCCCGGTTCCGATGAGATACGCTACTCTTATGCCAATTCCTTTTTTAATTTACGTGATTATGAAAACGCTCTGACGGAGGCCAAAAAAGTCTCTCACCGGGACCTGCGAACCTGGTATCTTATGGCCAACTGCTATCGAGCGCTGAGGAATGCCGATTCCGCTCTCGCGGCGTACTACAAGGTGATTGAATTTGATTCTAACAATGCCCAGGCCTACTACCAGATATCTAATTACTATCGGGAGGCGGGTAATCTCGACTCGACCATATGGGGATTTGAAAATATCGCCAGAATTAACCCGACTCCTTTAGTCTTCCAGCAATTGGGCAATATGTATATTCAGGGCGGCAATATCGAAAAGGCCGAAGAAAATTATAAATATTCTTTGGCTCTTGATAATTCTAAAGATAACATCCAATCATACATGGGGCTGTCGGTTATTTACGAAAGCAGGGGGGATGTTGCGGCTGCCAAGAAAATGCTGGAGCCGGCCTCCGCCCTGGCCCCGGAAGATATGCGGCTTCAGGGAAGACTGCTTGATCTGTATGTCGCTGATGAAGAATATCTGGAAGGCATTAGAGTGGCACACAGGATTCTTTCGGTCATGCCCGATGATGATTTTATTACGCGCCGGCTGGCGATGATGTATTTTGATGTGGACAGCCTGCAGGTTGCCGATTCGATATTTACATCGCTCATCGAGCGCGGCGATAACAACATAGTCAATTATTATTACGCTGGAAGAATCGCGCTG
>JBFMFJ010000526.1:0-2223 GCA_040752235.1 Candidatus Zixiibacteriota bacterium
CCGATACCAGCAAATATCTGGGAGTGATTCCGGGGACATTGATACAATTGACCATCTCCCCCGATTCCATATCCATTTCCACCGATGATCAGATTCAGTTTAGTGTCAGCGGCATTGACAGCGAGGGCAACGAGGCCGATGTCGGCAATATCAATTGGGATGTGATCGGAGTCATCGGCGAAATTAATTCACTTGGGCTTTTCACGCCAACCGAGGTCGGGTCATGCCGCGTGACGGCGACCAGCAGTACCGGCGGCGTTTCCGATACCAATAATATAATTGTCATATCTCCCGGAGACCTGGACCAGATAGTGATTATGCCGGATTCCGCGCTTCTCAAAATTGGCGACAGCCTCCAGTTCACGGCAACCGGCTATGATGCTCTTTATAATCCGACCGATCCGGGCATCCTGGTCTGGGGAGTGGTCGGCAATATCGGGACAATGGATGCCTCCGGACTTTTCCATGCCTTTTCATCGGGAATCGGACGCATTACCGTATACAGCAGTACCTATGGCATCAGAGACACCAGCGGAACGATTGTTGTCGAGGCATTGAATCTGTCAACAATACCGCTGGGCAACCGGATAGTGCATCCGGGCCAATCTCTTGTGCCTGCCCTGGCATTTCGTATTGACAATCATTTTGGAGACAACCGGCATATTACCGGCATCATGTTGCATGACATAACGGGTGGCCCGGGAACACCGGCTCAAAAACTGACCAATATAGACTCGGTATCGCTGTACTATGATATCGACAATGATTCCCTGTTGTCAATATCCGACAGTCTGATAGGAGCAGGTCCGTACGACATGACTGATGTGTCCATAAATTTCGCGCCATTGGTCATAGAAGCCAATGGCGGACGCACTATGCTGGTCGGAATTAGAGCCGGTCTCTATCCTCATGATGGCGATTCTCTTGATATATTCATAAGGCCGGCCGAAGATATTACGGCGCTGGATGGAATTTCCGTGCAGGGGCCGGACACTGTCAATTCATACGGTTTCGGCATTATCGATGGACTGACCGCCAACCAGTTGTCCATCACCTCAGGCGGTATCGAATCAATCAGTCCGGGCAGCACCATATATAATGTTATGACGCTGGATATCCCGCGCAATGGTTATATGGCCGACACTCTTCAAATCATGAGTATCATCAACCGGGGAACGGCGTCCGAGAATGATCTTGATTCATTGCTTTTGTACCGTGATAACGGCGACAATATCTGGGGCGGTCCCGGTTCCGAAACCAGAATGTGCCACCTTACTTTTATCGGTGACCGCTGGATTCGAAGCGGCTTATCGATCCCTTTGACGCAATCAATGAATCGTTTCTACATTGGGGTCAAGCTGGCCGATTATCCGACCAACGGCTCGACTCTGGCGCTCAGTATCCCGAAGAACGGTCTCGAGATGACCTCCAATAATGACGGCCCAATCGACAATATGACGGCTCCGGCCGATACTATAAATATCCAGACTTTCGAGGCGATTTCAGTATCGGCTGTCAATCTGCCGGCGCGGAATCTAGTTCCGGGCGATTCGACCGGACCCATTTTCGGATTAAAACTGACCAACAGCTATGCCGACACGGCCAGCGTCGACAGCCTCCATTGCAAATTCTACGGTATTGATCCCAATGGAGCCACCCAGACTCAGCTTGACAGCCAGATTGACAGCGTGGCGCTGTACCTTAACCTTGACGGTATCGCTCCGATAATATCCGAATATGATTCTTTGCTCGTCGTGGCGCGAGTAATAAACGGAGAAGCCGTTTTTCCGTTAAACCGCCTGCCTATCGGCGGACGCGGCGGATCGGTCAATCTCATCGGCGCGGCATGGCTTAATTCCGACAATTGCAGAAATAACAATAGTATCAACTTTGGAATTCAGTCCGCTTCAGAGGTATTCACTCAAATGGCGCGGCAAATATCCGGAACATTTCCGGTCAAGAATTCGGCCGCTTTTGTCATTAATACCTTCCAGGCGGAGAATATCGATATTATCCCGATAGCCGGAAAAACGATTTTCGGCGATCAGTACAACCAGGCAATTTTTGACTTCAGACTGCCCGGCAACGGTTATGCCTCCGACAAATTATACAGCCTGGGGGTGAGAGAAGACGGCAGTTTTGACGGTTCTCCTGATATGTTGAGATTAAAACTATGGGCCGATGTCACCGGCAATGGCCTGACAACGGATGATAATTATCTGG
>JBFMFJ010000527.1:0-2222 GCA_040752235.1 Candidatus Zixiibacteriota bacterium
CCTGGGACCTCAGCCTGGCCTTTAATAGTGAGGTGGCACTCCGGGAATATACATTCCGTTTTAAGAGAAACGGATTTTCAGTTCGGTGCGTCCAGGATACTATTCCCAGCCAATGGTAAAAGTCTTCAACTCCCTCCCCTGACTCAGGGAGGGAGGATGTAATGCGGGCTTTCTCAAGGAAGATATTGCCGGATTGGACTTCGCCTTTTTTCTTAATAATAATCAATCCCTTTATCATTGAGACCTGAACCGGTTACAGGACAAAGGGGAATATTTTCTTCTGGCTTTCATAATTGAGAAGTTATATTATTATCCCATTATGCTAAAAATAGCCCCGTCCATACTTGCCGCCGATTTCGGCCGGCTCCGCGAACAGGTCAAACAGGCCGAAGCGGCCGGAGCCGACATGATTCATCTAGATATTATCGACGGCCATTTCGCGCCCAATATTTCATTCGGCGCCGCAGTTTCAAAAATCTCGGTCGAAAGTTGCTCATTACCTCATGATGCGCACCTGATGGTGACCGAGCCCGAAAATTACATCGATGACTATCTGAAACTCAATGTCGATTACATCACATTTCACCTCGAAATAGATGGGATCCGGCGGGATCTCGGTGAACGCCGCTGGGTTTATGTTCTGGGTGACCGCCCCGATGATGCCAGGATCATGGCGCTCATCGACAGAATAAAAAGAGGCGGCGCCAAACCCGGGCTGACTCTTAATCCACCCACCAGTATCGAATTAGTCTATCCCTATCTTGATAAAATCGATTTGTTGCTTTTGATGTCGGTCAATCCCGGATTTGCGGGGCAGGCCTTTATCAACAATGTCTATGACAAAATTCGTTCTGTCGCCAAGTTCCGTAAGGACAATAGCTTACAATTCGCGATTATGGTCGATGGCGGAGTCGGGCTGGATAATGCCGCCCAGCTTCATAAGGTCGGGGCCGACATCCTTGTCAGCGGATCCTCATTTTTCAAGGCCCCCGACTATACCGAATTTATTCGTAAAATAAAGGGATAGAAAGCCCTTGCGCTTTTGAGCCAATTATATATATTGGTTTTCTGCCAATAGGGGCAGTTTGCCTTTTTTTCCGCTTTTTGCCTCTTTTTGGCGTTTTATGGTATTGAATTATGTTTGGTGAGTTAGTAGATAAGTTTGATGGCATTTTTAAGAAGCTTCGCGGCGCCGGAAAATTAACCGAGAAGAATATCCGTGATTCGCTCCGTGAGGTCCGTCGTGCGCTTCTTGAAGCTGATGTCAATTATAAAGTCGTTAAGGACTTTATTAAGTCGGTTGAAGAGCAAGCGGTCGGTGAGTCGGTTCTCAAGTCGATCGAGCCGGGACAGCAAATCGTCAAGGTTGTCCATGATGAACTGGTACGTGTACTTGGTGAAAAAGCCGTCCCGCTGGTCCCGATAGACAGAGCCCCGACGGTATACATGCTGTGTGGTCTGCAGGGTTCGGGTAAGACAACTCTGGCCGGCAAGCTGGCGCTTCAGGCCAAACGCAAAAACAAAAAGCCGCTTCTGGTCGCAGCCGATATTTATCGACCTGCGGCGGTGAAGCAGTTGAAAGTGCTGGGCGATTCGATTCAGGCGGAAGTATTCAGTCTTGACGGCAAAAAACCGCCGGAGATCTGCCTTGAAGCCAAAAAATATGCCCAGAAAAACTTTATCGACCTGGTCATCCTTGATACCGCCGGTCGTCTGCATATCGACGAAGAATTAATGGTCGAACTGGACCAGATCAAAGCCAGAGTAGCGCCGGATGAGATGCTTCTCGTGGCCGATTCGATGACCGGACAGGATGCGGTCAATCTGGCCGAGCAATTCCACCAGCGGCTGAACCTGACCGGTGTGGTGCTGACCAAGATGGATGGTGATGCCCGCGGCGGCGCAGCTATCTCGATCCGTAAGGTCACCGGCTGTCCGATCAAGATGGTTTCGATCGGCGAGAAATTGTCCGACCTGGAACCGTTTCATCCCGACCGGATGGCCTCGCGGATTCTCGGGATGGGCGATATCGTGACGCTGGTTGAAAAAGCGCAGAGTTCCATCGATCTCGAACAGGCCGAGAAATTGGAGAAAAAACTCCGGAAGAACGCATTCACGCTTGAAGACTTTTATGATCAGATGCAGCAGCTCAAGAAAATGGGGCCGCTGGAGTCGTTGCTCGGTATGATTCCCGGGCTCGGGAAGGCGCTCAAGGGTGTCCA
>JBFMFJ010000528.1:0-2215 GCA_040752235.1 Candidatus Zixiibacteriota bacterium
ACCGAAGGTCCCGTCTTTGATACACTTGTGAGGATGATCAAATCAGTAAAAGCGGTTCCGGAATCACTCTTTAGTTATGATGAATGGAATCGACCGGGTTACGCCATTTTTCGGATCGCCACCAGAGAAATAGATGGATTGCCCAAGAAGGTCAACATCTGGAGGGATATGATATATATTCCGCAGGATGGCGAAAAACGGGCGTTATACTCCAAAGAGGGCGCCAGGATTTATGATTTCTTAGTCAGACAGGCTGAGGAAAGAGGATACAAAGAGTTTTTTGTAAACTACCATAAATCCAAAAAATAGCGAATATTGAAATTACATTTTCAAGCCTGATAAGTCAGGGTCGGCATGACCCTGACTTTTTTTGCTTTAAAAGTAAAAAGAAACCCCTGCCGCCGTCGGCAGGGGCCCTCTTAAGCGTGTATTTCATTTCAAGAGGTCAGTCTATATAACGTGTTCCGGAGCAATAAGTTTCAAAATACATGCCTGCACCGTACATTTTCTCTGGGTTATTCTTTTCCGGGCAGGAGCAATCAGGCAGAGGACATATAAAGACTCAGCCGGCTGTTGCGGCGTTTTTTTGAAATATATTTGGTTTCAAGAAGTAACTTACAAGTTGATGAAAATGCAGCCAATGATTTAAAACTTTAAAGAATTCAAATTATAAATATGATATTAATAGTAATGTTTTACTATGAGGTATGGATTAGTCAATAATGCAGACGTATCTCATAATCTTTGAGTGCCCGCTCCGCCGATTTCATGCTTTTGTAAGCTGTCAAAACCTGATCCAGTTTTCTTGGATTATGTCTGAAGCCGGGTTCCGCCGACTGGCGTTTCATGATCTTCTGCCAGTAATCAAGTTTGTCGAGATAATCGGTTATGAGCGATTGCCACCTATGGTCGGGACCATTCAGCATAGTTTCCCCATGGTTTTTAATCCCCGCGTTGAAGATCCCCTTAAATTGATTTTGCCCCGGTACAATGGTTGTGCTACTAATGGATATTCCTGTACGAATAAAATTCCAATGCTGTCGAATCGATGGTGATTTATAGAAAATCGTCGTTACCCTGATTAATAAATTATACGCATATGACAGGGAATGTCAATAGGCTAAAGTGTTTTTTGACGTTAATGTTTTTAAGGAAATTCTTCGAATCACATTTTTTTGTTGACCGGCGCTTGCCCCGGAATACATTACATATCATGAAATCGTCTTATATAAAAGCACTTGCAGCGATAATACTCGTTTTTACCTGTATATTTGTCATTTCTATGCCGCTTTCGGGACAGGAGGAGAAAAAATCAACCGCTGCTTCGAAAGCGCCGGCCAGGATTAACAAAATCTGCATAACCTTCGATAATCTGCCATCAGAACGAAATTATGAAAGAATCGAAAGGTTCTGGATTACCGATCAGATTCTTGATGCCTTAAAAAAGCATAATGTGCCATCGGCGGGATTCGTCGTCGGCGAGAGTATCGATGCCGACTGGGAATTGCTGGTGAAATGGCTCGATGAGGGACATACTTTGGGTTTTATGACCTACACCGGCCAGGACCTCGATAATGTTCCTCCGGAAATATTTCTCGATGATATCAAGAAGGGGAAGGAAGCGATCGAGGATCTGGTCTGGTCGTACAAACAGGAAGGACGGTTTTTCCGATTTCCATATTTGCACTATGGCAACCTGCCCGAGATCAAGCAGACGGTGCAGGACTATCTCGATGAACTTCAGATAATCGTGGCGCACCCGACAGTAGTAACCGAAGATTTTGTATATAACCTGTCGCTGGAAAAGATATACGGCAGTACCGATACCATGAAATTCGTTGCTCTGCGAGATGAATACATGACACATATCCTGGAACGCCTTGGTGCGGCCGAAACGCTGGGCAAGGAAATCATGGGGCGCCAAGTCAGGCATATTCTCCAGCTCCGTGCCAACCGGCTGAACGGCATGTTCCTTAATTTCCTGTTGACAACGCTTGAAGAAAAGGGATACCAATTTATCTCGCTTAAGGATGCCTTGAAGGATAAGGTATATCGGAAGGAAGAGGCCTATTTCGGCAATAAAGGACTGTCATACCTGGAACGGATCAAATACTCCGACCCCGACTATCTCCCGGCCTCCGATTAATCTTCATTTTTTATTTTACCATTAATCAACATCATTTTTCAAATACACTTGAAATCTTTATCATAATGG
>JBFMFJ010000529.1:0-2197 GCA_040752235.1 Candidatus Zixiibacteriota bacterium
GTATGCCCAGATCAAGCAGCCTTCTTCTGATGGCGCCTCCGCCCGCAACACGAACCACTTCACCGCTCTGTCCCGGTTTCAAATCATTCAAGCTCATAGGTCATTCACTCCGCAAATTGCTTATTTCGCGCGTTCGTTTTCAATTATCGCCAGGCATTTTTCCTGAAGATTTTTCTTTCGCATCGGGCACTGCTGAATCACTTCCATAAAATCTACCAGTCGCAAAATCGTTTCCGGCTGCATGGCATGTTCCATGTGACAGGCTTCCTGCTCCGCCAGCTTCTGCGGGACTTTGAGGATATCTATCAGGAAAGCCTTGATGGCCCGGTGCCGCTTATAAATCTCCGAGGCTTTTTTCCGCCCGGCCGGATTGAGATGAATCTTGCCGTAATGCTGCTTGCTGATCATCCCGTTCCGCTTGAGCCGGGTCACCGCCGATATGACAGTCGGCAAAGTCACCCCGCGTTCGCGGGCGACATCAGAGATTCCCACTTCACCGGTTTCCTCGGTCAGCCGGAAAATGGTCTCCAGGTAATCTTCTTCTCGCGTCGTCAGTTTCATCGTTCTAATAATATTAGACTTATCTAACATTGTCAACAGGTAAAACGCAAAATCAGACCGATTTGATGAAAATAAATGAAGGAATATTCGAGTATTGCGAATTTTCTTAAGTTATTATATCACAATAATATAAGTGACATCTGATTCGACTAATTATGGCAGGGCAGGATCCGAATCTCCCGATTTCATCGTGGATGAGCGATCCTGCCTGATTTTATAAATGTCATTGCGAGCGGAGAGATGCGCCGAAGGCACAGATCGAAGCGCGGCAATCACGCTGCTTCCCGATATCATGGACACAAATAAGGCAAAATGCGACGAGATTGCCACGTCGCTCAACCCCGCCTTTCGGCTTGGCTTCGCTCCTCGCAACGACGATTCCAGCAGCGAACCGGTATTCACGTGCCCGGCGGTTAATTTCAGTGGGGCAGGATAACCGACCCCCCGCTCTGCGGGAGCCAATGGATAGTGCCCTGCAATTGCTATCAATAGGTAAATAAAGGTAATCGGATTCAGTAAAACTAGTATATATATCCCGATAAGGCCAATCCAAAAGTCAACTTATCCAGATCGTGACGGATTTCGGAATCTTCATATTTAGTGCTGCATCTTAAATACCGCGCAAATATATCAAGGCCCATATTTCGTGAAAATAGAAACGTGATTCCTGTCTCCCCGCCAAAGGAAGTGCCTTTGAATCCCACCAGAGAGTTCATTTCAGCCACTATGTTCCCAGATTCGTCGGTCCGTATTGCGCTCAGAAAAACAGCCTGCTTGCCATAAAGCAGCATCCCTTTTATAAAGGGATAAAAGCGTCCTTTCAATTCACCAGTTGTCATGGGATTACCGAAATAATAACCGATCACCGGTCCAATATTATAAAAGGTCTGGCTTTCTCTGCCTCCATCATAATAATCAAACATGCCAATAACGCCAAGCAAGATATGATCTTCGGCAAAGTAACCGAATGTCGAGGATCCGGAGATTTCGCTGTATTCCATCCAGTCGCCGTTAATATAATTATATATGGCTCCACCATTCAGATAAAGACTCCTCTTGGCGATGGGATTATCGCCGGCGACAGCAGTCGCCGCCAGAATCAAGACAAGACATGAAAGAACCGCAGATGTTTTCATAAGACCTCACCATGATTTGAAGATAGTAGTTTTTTCAATCTATGATAGTAATTGCAATAAGGATGTCAAGCCCGAAATATATTTTCCGATAAATATTCCAATCAAATTCATTGACAGAAATGCGCGTCAGACGTATCTTGTATTATAAATTTTATCTCAATCATATTTAGATAACATTCCGACGTCGGTAAATTAGATTTTATCACTTGCTGTTTTTGCGTCATTAAACGGCTCTTTTAACCATTAACAGGGAGTTATTTTATGCGTCAGGCAGGAGTATGTACTTTGGGGCTGATGATGGTGATTTTGTCTATCGTTTTCTCGGCATCTGCGCAGGTGCCGGAAGTTGTAAACTATCAGGGTCATCTGGTTGATGATGCCGGAATTCCCATTACGGGAACGCTTTCCATGACATTCGGTATCTATGATGCCGCCAGCAGCGGAAATCAAATCTGGACTCAGACATTCTCATCGGTCAATGTTACCGATGGTGGTTTTTC
>JBFMFJ010000530.1:0-2196 GCA_040752235.1 Candidatus Zixiibacteriota bacterium
TATTTGTCCATATTTATCCATAATTGGAACAAATGCGCATCAATTGAGCAGTAAAAGAGAGCGTTGCCCAATCTCGTTTTTCTCGAAACATCCTTCCAACACCTTGTAAAACAGCGACTTCCGTCATAAACCACAAATCCGGCACGGGATATGTATTAATCGGCAGCCTGCGGACGTGAGGTCCGGTAAGTGAGAACACGTAATAGAAAGGGTAGTTGTATGCGAAAGTCATTACTGTTTCTGGCGGTCCTCGGTATCATTTTTCTTATGACCACGATGCCGGCCATGGCCGAACCGGGCAGCGGTTCCGGATACGGCTATTATCTGACCAACGACGATGACGGCGACGGCATCCCCAACGGTCAGGATGAAGACTGGGTTGCTCCGGAAGACGGCACCGGTTACATGCATCAGAACGGCCAGTCCGAACCCGAAACCGTTATCACCGGCACAACCGATCCGGCTGACAATGGTTCCGACAATGGCGACCGCCTTCAGATCAAGGATAAACTGCAGCTGCATGATGGTAGCTGCCAGGAATAGTTTTTGAAATAATTTCTTTTAAAGAGCACGGCCTCCGCGCCATGATATGGCACCGCGGAGGCCGTTCTATGTTTTGCGCCTATTTGCAGGAAACATCACTGAGGGTGCCGTCCCAGCAATGCCAATCGGTATCGCCGAAATGAAGTTCATTGCGGACACGGCCTTCTTTGGTCGTAAAATCCCACTCGATTTCGACCAGATCGTCCTGACCTTTGTTGTAGATGTCATAGAAGCGATCATATGTGGCGCTTTCATCAATCCCGTAGAAAATATACCCGCCGTTTTCCGGACCGTCGGGCGCAATATTGGTATATTTCAGGTCGGCCTTACCCGGTGTGGTGAAATAGTGCCACTCGATAAGCAATAACTCGGTCGGATCATCCGGAGAGTGATAAAGAGTCCATTCCCCTTCCGATCGTGCCAGGTTGCAGGTTCCCTCATACCAGAGGAAATCGACAAATTCGCTTTCCTTGGATAAATACATTTTCCACTGGATTTCACTGCCAACCAATTTGCCGTTCAATCGAGCCGTATAGACTCCGCCTAAAATAAAATTGTATGACCATTGCCATGAGCCATCAGGCTGTTTGACCGCTTCATGTTTAAATGCCTCCAAAAATGACGCCACCGGCACCGCCATGCCGACCGTGATAATGGCATTCCAGACGGCCACATTCAGTCCTGCAAAGGCCCAATTCGCATTTGTCATAGGCTGATCCTCGGCATCAATTTTCAGCAGGCTGCCTTCGAAATCGCTGAAATCCATGACAAATGACGACTGCGGGGGCAGTTCAACGATATAATCCGAGCCGGCCGGATTATCGTCATCATCGCTGCAGCCGACAAAATATAGCGACCCGGCCAGAATCAAAACAAATACAGGAAATAGTAATTTCAAGTACCTCACAGCTTTCCTCCTGATTAATATGGTTAGTATAAGACTTATTTAATTCTAATCATATATGCCGGATGTGTCAACCAAAAACAATGGATGCCATTGGCCTGTGAAGGAGTGTCAATAATTGTCATTTTTTCCCTGTGATTTGGACATATTCATTATGGCACTAGCCAATGTTTCATTAACTTACGGGAAATTGGCTTTGTTTTTGCGTTTTTAAAAAATGGTAATCCCGTTCCCCATCGAATATTATCCGTTTCATTTCTGTGAAATATATATGGGCGGTGGATGTCCCTTCTAATCCCTCGTTAGATGATGTCATATTCCCGGTCATAATTATCTCATTGCTCCCTCTATAATAATTACGCTGCTAAAATTAACACCAAAATGGTGTGGAAATTGTTTTTGTAGGGGCGTATTGTCGAAGATACTGACAAAGGAAGTGAAATACGCCCATGCATGCATTATGTGATTGACAGACAACATCAGGATAAGATAAATGTCGTATGAGTCATTCATCGGAGATTCATCATCGCAGAAGTATTCGCCTGACCGATTATGATTATGCCTCCGAGGGTGCATATTTTGTCACCATTTGCACGCATAATAAACAGTGTTTATTCGGTGATATAATTGATGGTGAAATGCAGTTGAGTGTATATGGGCAAATTGTGCGCGACGAATGGTTGATTACACCACAAAAACAACCCAATATTTTATTGGATGAATTTATTGTCATGCCGAATCATTTTCAT
>JBFMFJ010000531.1:0-2192 GCA_040752235.1 Candidatus Zixiibacteriota bacterium
GGCGAATTCTGCGACTTGGATTGGAATCCACCTTTTTTAACAGTCCATTTCCGGTCGGGATCGATAACGGTTATATCCGCCACCGAGCCTTTTTCAAGAGTGCCGCCCGGCAGTCCCAGAATACGCGCCGGGGCCTGAGTCATCTTCCTGATAGCATCGGCCCATGAAAGATACCCCTTATCGACCAACTGTGATTTAACAAGACTCAGAGTCGTCTCGAGACCGATCATCCCGGAGGGAGCCTGATCGAATTCGACATCCTTATCCTCTTCGGAATGCGGGGCATGGTCGGAAGCGATGCAGTCAATAGTGCCATCAACCAATCCTTTGATGACCGCCTCGACATCCTTTTTGATGCGAAGCGGCGGATTCACTTTCAGATTGGTATTGAACTCCTTGCCGATCTCATCATCGGTCAGCGTGAAATGATGAGGAGCCGCTTCGGCGGTGACATTGACTCCATCCTGTTTTGCCAGACGAATCGCCTCGACTGCTCCGGCGGTTGAAACATGGGCAATATGCAGACGCCCGCCGACAAACTGGCAGAGCTTGATATCGCGCAGAACCGCGATCACTTCTCCGACAGCCGGACGCCCCTTCATGCCCAGACGCGAGGCTTCATACGATTCATTCATAATTCCGCCGCCGCACAGGAATTCATCCTCAGCATGCGTGATAATGGGAATATTGAACATCTGTGTATATTCCAGAGCGCGCCGCATTATTTCCGGATTCTGGACATAATTGCCGTCATCGGAAATGGCTACCGCGCCGCCCTTGACCAGATCGCCGATTTCGGCCAATTCTTCGCCTTTGAGGCCCTTTGTGATAGCTCCGACGACATAAACCCGGGCATCGGCGCCCTCGGCCCGCGACTGAACAAACCTTACCGTTTCCTGGTTGTCAATGGCCGGTGAAGTATTGGGCATACAGCAGACCGAGGTAAAACCGCCGGCGGCAGCCGCCCGGCATCCGGTACTGATGGTTTCTTTGCCCTCAAAGCCGGGCTCCCTGAGATGCACATGCATATCAATCAGACCGGGACAGACAATCTTGCCAGAGGCATCGATAACATTTTCAGGAGGCAGCGCTGCGATTTCCTTGAGAGTGGCCGGTGTTTCCTTAGCTATCTTGGCGATGACACCATCCTTTACGAAGACATCGGCATCCTTGGAAAAACCCAGTGTCGGATCGATAACGCGGCCGCTTTTTATAACCACATCATATTTTGCCTTTTTCATACTATTCTTCCTCCTCCTGTTTCTTGCCGGACAGCAGATACAGGACCGCCATACGCACCGCCTGTCCATTGGTAACCTGTTCCAGGATCACCGAGGCCTCGCTGTCGGCCACTTCGGAGGTAATCTCCACGCCGCGGTTCATCGGGCCCGGATGCATGATCGTGTAATTCTTATTCAACAGCCGCAGCCTTTCTTTAGTCATGCCGAAGAGATTGGTGTATTCGCGCATCGAAGGAAATAATCCGGCCTGCTGGCGCTCTAGCTGGATGCGCATGACATTGACGACATCGGCGCCCTCGATGGCTTCGTCGAGATTGGTATAGATATCCACTCCGAATTTTTCCACTTCATAGGGAAGAAGCGTGGTTGGGCCACAAATCGCCACGGAAGCACCCATCGTTTTCAAACCCCAGATATTGGAGCGGACCACACGCGAGTGCTTGACATCTCCGACCAGCACCACTCTCAGGCCGTTCAAATGTCCGTATTTGCGGCGAATGGTGAACATGTCGAGCAGAGCCTGGGTGGGATGCTCGTGCCGGCCGTCGCCCGCATTGATAATATTGGAATTGGTGCACTGGGTCAGGTAATACGGAACCCCGGAGGAGGCATGCCGCACTACGATCATGTTTATTTTGAGAGCTTCGATATTCTGAACGGTATCCTTTAAAGTCTCACCCTTCGTTACCGATGAAGTCGATTTGGAAAAGTTTATGGTGTCGGCCGATAGTCTTTTCTCGGCCAGTTCGAAGGATATTCTGGTCCGCGTCGATGGTTCATAAAAGAGATTAAGAACGGTCATGCCGCGCAGTGTGGGGACCTTCTTAATGGGACGTTCGATGATTTCGCGGAATGATTCCGTGGTATTGAGGATGAGTTTCAACTCATCGGCTTCCATTCCTTCCAATCCCAGCAGATGCCGTGATTTAAGCATCATTTCTTTTTACCCCC
>JBFMFJ010000532.1:0-2183 GCA_040752235.1 Candidatus Zixiibacteriota bacterium
CGATATCCCGACTTCCAGAGAACGTTTGGTCGTATCAAGAAGTTTCCTTTTTTCTTCGGAAATTTCACCGACCGGGAAGGTCGCGGCGGTATCGCCGTAAAAGCCGTTGACAATACAGCCCAGATCAATCGAGACAATCTGCCCGTCAACCAGGCGGCGGCTACCGGGAATCCCGTGCACCACTTCCTCATTGATCGAGACGCACAGCGTGGCCGGGAAACCGCGGTATCCCTTGAAAGCCGGACGGGCTCCCCGGGACATAATATAATCTTCCGCCATCCGGTCAAGATCGGCAGTGGTGATTCCGGGTCGGACATTATCGCCTATCATTTTCAGTGTCTCTGCTACAATCTTTCCAGCTTTTCGCATTATCTCGATTTGGGCATCTGTCTTTAATATAATCACTCTGACTAAAACTTTCTTGTTATCGTGAGCAATGCCTTAAAAATGTCCTCGATGTCGCCCTCGGCCGGAACCTCGGTCAGCAGCGATTCCTTCCGGTAAAAGTCGACAATCGGCTCGGTTTGTTTTTTATAAACTTCCAGCCGGTTGCGAACGACATCCTCTTCATCATCGGGCCGGCGCAGCAGCCTGGCGCCGTCATTATCGCATACTCCCTCGACTCTGGGCATCTGCGCCGGATAATTATAGCCGGCGTTGCAGGTCGGGCAGTAAAAGCGTCCCGAAAGCCGCTTGATAACCTCCTGGTCGGAGACGTCGAGCAATATGGCGCAGTCGATCGATTTGCCGTTCTTGGCGAACATCTGCTTGAGCGCATCGGCCTGCGGCACCGTCCTGGGAAAACCATCCAGGACAAATCCATTATCGAGTTCACCGTTTTTCAACTTATCTTCTATCATCCCCACGATGACCCGATCGGGGACGAGGTTGCCCGCCTCCATAAATTTCTTCGCCTGCAGCCCGAGCTCGGTGCCGTTTTTGACGTTTTCACGCAGCACGTCGCCGGTTGACAGGTGCAGGATATTCAGCTCCCGGCATATTCTCTTTGCCTGTGTGCCTTTGCCTGATCCGGGCGAACCCAAGAAGATAAAGTTCATCAGTACGATCTCCCTCGAATTTTGCCTTTTTTCATAAACCCTTCATAGTGACGCATGAGCAGATGCGATTCGATCTGCTGCAGAGTATCGAGCGCCACACCTACCACAATAAGCAACCCGGTACCACCGAAGAAATAGTTGACGCCGACGCGCGACATAAGAACCCACGGCAGAATCGCAATCGCCGCGAAGAAAATGGCGCCCGGCAGGGTGATACGGGTTAAAATTCTTTCTATATGCTCGGCCGTCCGTTTGCCCGGGCGAATTCCGGGAACGAAGCCGCCGTTTTTCCGCATATTGTCCGCGATGTCGATCGGATTGAAAACGATCGCCGTGTAGAAATACGCGAAGAAGATAATAATCAGGCCATAAACGAGACTGTAAATCCAGTCTCCCGGAGCCAGCCAGTCGGTAACGATATTCGAAATCCATTCGGCGTTCGGGAACAACTGCTGTACGGTGGCCGGCAGGAACATAATCGACTGTGCGAAGATAATCGGAATGACACCGGCCGAGTTAACCGAGAGCGGCAGATGTGTCGTGGCCCCGCCGTAGACTTTTCGCCCTATAATCCGTTTGGGATATTGCACCGGCACCTTTCGCTGGGCCCTGGTAACGAGAATAACTGCGGCAATAACCAGCAGCATCAGGATAACCAGAATAAATTCGGTCACGATGGAGCGGGTTCCGGCAAAGAGGTATTGCACTTCCTCGACAACGGCATCGGGGAAACGAGCGACGATCCCGATAAAAATGATCAGCGAAATACCGTTACCAATACCCCGTTCAGTAATCTGCTCGCCGAGCCACATGATAAATATGGTCCCGCAGGTAAAGGTCAGCATAGTAATTCCGAGAAACTGGGCATAAGGCATATAGACTACCCTGCCGGTCGGTCCCTCGAGAGAATAGAGGAACTGGGCGGTCCCGAAAGCCTGCATCGCGGCGATCAGAACGGTCAAATACCGTGTATACTGCGTGATCTTCCGCCTTCCCTCTTCACCTTCCTTCTGCAACCTTTGCAGATAAGGGACGACCGCACCAAGCAGCTGAAGCATAATGGAAGCCGAAATGTACGGCATGATACCCAGTGCGAAAATAGTGGCTTTTAAGAATGCCCCCCCT
>JBFMFJ010000533.1:0-2180 GCA_040752235.1 Candidatus Zixiibacteriota bacterium
CGTCAATGTCGAGATTCGCCTTCATAGTTGAACAATGATACAATATATATTCAGTTCCGGATTAAAAAAACCGTAAAATGACTAATATTCCATGTCCATAACATGAAACTTTGCACTTTGGCGGCTGTTTTAGTATAATTATACAACAATAATTCCGGAATCAATAGAGGAGATATAAAATGCAAAATTTCACCTTTTATCTGCCGACCAAACTTATTTTTGGCCCCGGCGAAATTGATAAAGTCGGTGTTGAGGCAAAAGCATACGGCGACAAAGCACTGATTGTGACCGGGAAAAAATCAGCCTCGCAGTTCGGGATCGTAAGCCGGGTCATGGACAAGCTTGAGCAGGAAGGCGTCGCGGCCATGGTTTTCGACAAAATCGAACCCAACCCGCGCTCGACAACGATTGATGAGGCGGCCCAATTGGTTCGCAAAAATAACATTAATATGATTATCGGATTGGGCGGCGGCTCTCCGATGGATGCCGCCAAAGGAATCGCGGCCGCGGCCGCTATGAATGTCCCGGTCTGGAGTCTGGTTTACCATGGGCAGCCGGTCCCGCCAAAAATCACCAAAGCATTGCCGATTATCGAAATTCCGACTCTGGCCGCAACCGGGTCGGAGGCAGATGCTGGAGGTGTTATCACCAACTGGGAAAAGCATGAAAAGGCAGTCATAGGCGGGCCGCTCCTGTTTCCCAAAGTCTCAATCATTGACCCGGAACTTACTGTCACCGTCCCGCGGGACTATACCATCGACGGCGCTATTGACATTATCTGCCACGTAATCGAGGACTTCTTCACCGGAGCCGATGAAACCCCGATTCAGGATAGATTCTCCCTGGCTGTGGTCAGGACGGTAATGGACTATCTTCCCAAAGTGCTTAAAAAGCCGGATAACATTGCCGCCCGTTCGCAGCTTTCCTGGGCGTCGGCAATTGCCCTGTCCGGGATTATCAATTCCGGTCGCAGCGGGCCCTTCCCGCTACATGCCATGGAACATGCGCTTTCGGCGCACTACGATATATCACACGGGCGAGGACTGGCTCTGCTTCTGCCCCGGTTGATGACATATACGTTCAGATCACGACCGGCCAAGTACGCCTTTATGGCTCGCGAGCTGTTCGGTGTAAACCCGGTACTGCCTGAAATGGAGCAGGCCGAGGCGGCGGTAAGCGGTATGATTAACTTTCTGAAATCGGTCAATCGTTATATCACGCTGCCGGATGTCGAAATCGACGACAGCAAATTCGAGTTAATGGCCGATGACACTTTACGGATTTATTCGCGAGGCACCGGTTACCTTGGTAATCCCAAACCGCTTTATAAAGAGGATATAGTTAAAATATTCGAGATGTCGATGGCAGGTTTGCCCTGATTGGCGTCATTGCCGGGCAATTTTAACTAACGGCAGAAGATTATTGGGATCGAATTTTTCTTTTATTTTGATGGAATAAATGGCCGACTGATTGTCCCCGGGGTGTGTATATGTATCCGCGAACTTCTCGAATTCCATGGGAAGCTGGCACATACCGGTGTATTCATTCCGGGCGGTCAGCGGCAAAACTCGTAAGGTAGCCGTCACTATCAAACCGAGGATTCCCCATGACGGCGAAAAAATCTTGACTATATCCAGTCCGGAAACCGATTTGAAACAGGCCGACCCCGGCTTGATTACTTTTCCTTCCGGAACAGCTATTTCCGCCATTATAAGATAGCGGCAGATCGGCAGAGTATGTTCGAGATGCCGCGCCGATAATCCCGCCGCCAGCGCTCCCCCCACTGAGCCGACATAAGGCAGATCGCCATGCGGCAGAAATAATCCGAATTCCTTCAGGTGTATATTTAATTCTCTCAGCGGGTATCCCGCCCCTACTTCAACATAGTAGTCGGCCGGAACAACGTTAATCAGCTTATTGAGCCGATCGGTATGAACGGCGAGAATATCTGCGAATTCGTCACCGACCGGTGTGATATTATTGCCGAAACCGGTGATATAAAGCTTTTGACTGTTCTCATTGGCCAGGGCAAATAAAAATGCGGCCTCCTGGGCCGACTCCGGATGGAAAGTCGGAACCCCCTTCTGAAAAGTCAGGCGGTCGTCGGGATACTCCCGGGCGATAATACTCAGGAAATTATCGATGCTCATAATCGAATATATGTTATTGAAAAAATATCT
>JBFMFJ010000534.1:0-2149 GCA_040752235.1 Candidatus Zixiibacteriota bacterium
GCTCCTACAGATGATTTTGGGGTGGTCAGAATAATGGATGTCGTATTAACAAATAAAGATTCTGTCTCAGCATATGCATTTAAGGACTCTCTAGTTTCCGACACTATACGATTCCGCGTTGAATACGACGGACAAGAATTATTCTTTATGTTTGAGTTGGAAAAGGATACAATGCAATGAATTACAGTATAACAAAACTAATATTACTACTGCTGGTTGTTTGTTTGATCGGCTGCAGCGACAAATCAACCGATCCCGTCAGCGGCGGTGGTCATGATGAGTTAAAATTTTTTCGCCTGTATGCGAATGTCAAAGATTCCGCCGGCAATCCGGTCGAAAAGGCCTGGGTCGATGTCAGATGTTATGTTTATGTCGATTCAATATCGACAACAAAAGGCACCATGACTGACGAATATGGAAATGCTATCCTTAACTATGCTGTTCTGTATCATCGAGACACGGTCCTGGCATTTGCCCATAAGGGAAGTGTATATTCAGACACAATTCAGTTTCGAGTCGATACCACCGGGCAGTGGTTTTTTCGAAGTCTCAGACTAAATAATCAATAACGACCGCATACGTTGTTCCAACAATTCTTTTATGGGGACAATTTAATTGTCCCTGTCATCACTATTTCGTTAAAAAAGAAACAACTTTATCCAATTAATGAACCGGAGGATAATATGAAATCGCTGATTAAAATGACTTTATTATTAAGTATATTGCTTGTTGGAATAAGTAATGCCGGCGTTATTAATACGTCAGAAAACCATGATGAGATATCATCTTATAATATTACTGATAACTTTAATGCTACATACGAAAGACCATTGAACCTTCAAGACAACAGCACTGACATAATTTCTCTTGATAAATTAAGGAACAATACTAATTCGGATTACAACAATATTATTCTTACAAGAGACTCTCTTGATAAAATGGGAATGACAATGGGCCAGTTTCTGTTGATGAACCCGGGAAAGGCAGTACATATAGACGGTTATATTGATAAAGCCACCATAAATAAATTAACTGAAGAAAAGAAATTATATCGCGAGGAGCATCTTCCCGAGATTGACGCTATAGCCGACAAATGGATGAACTAAAGACGCAGGACAATACATCGTCCAATAGCAACAGAATAATATTGTCAGATACCAGGGAGCAAATTGCAATTAACAAGTTGCTGGCCGGAGACAGCGGCTCCCTTGACAGGCAGGTCATATTTAGCTTTGTCTTTATCGAGGGTAATGGCCCAGCCAAATATGATTGGACTGACGAAAGGCTGGAATATTCAATTATTCAGGCAGAGATGTCTCTTGATAATATTATTGATGAAGTCTATAGGCATGGTATCAAACTCAAATTATATCGATTATATTCAGTTATCCCCATCAATTATGAACCAATTTATGAAACCTCCGGAATTGAATTTGCCCCCTATGTTTCTATTGACGGTCTTGATCCCTGGCGCAGTGCCGCCATCGGGAATTTGGGATTTGACCCAAACCTCGAAGGCCTTTATGATTTCAATATCAAACAATGCAGCCATGATGGGGCGTCCGAAGGAGCTATTTGCTTTGTGGTCAATTTTGATACTTCCATGACCAATACAAGCGGTCAATATGCCGACTGGGCCTGCGGATGGATTCCCGATTATCTCGTCAACAAACCCTTTTGTACGGTCAGCTTCAATACCCAGGATTCTCTTGTCCTGATGGAAAAAATGATGCATGAATGTCTTCATCTTTTCGGTGCGGCCGATGAGTATTATTTCTCAGGCGACTGCCTTGACCCTACCGATTGCAGTGACCTTTACGGCAAACTTGAAAAGCCGAACGGAAACTGCGGATTCTGCACCAGCGAACAGGAAGAATGTATTATGCGTGGCGTCGATTATGACAGGGTCTGCGATTATTCCGCCGAACATCTCGGCTGGGTCGATTCCGACTGGAACGGCGGGAGTGATGTCGATGATATCCCGGTCGATTACACCGCCCTGGTTACGGGGAATTTCAAAATCGGCGATATTTTCTCCGTCTATACCCTTGACGGCGACTTTGTCAATTCCTTTATAGTTTCCAATCATAATTCGTATGCCCAGCCGAGCGGCCAGAGGACGGTTCAGGTGCTGGGAATGAATTATGAT
>JBFMFJ010000535.1:0-2136 GCA_040752235.1 Candidatus Zixiibacteriota bacterium
GTATATCATCCCCATTTCACCGGACCGAAGAATGATATTTTCCGCCACATAGACGGCATTTGAAAAAAGATTCAACTCAATATTCAATTCCACCAGATCAAGTTGGGCGATTACGGCGGTTCTCATGTCGCCGAGTTCAATGAGACGATCTATGGTTTTTTCAAGAATGTCAAAGGCCCTGGTGTAATGCCCTTCCCAGTAATCCATAATGGCCCGCGAATAATCAATCTGACAAAGAGCAATTTTGTTTCCGCCCTCGGCATATATTTTTTCGGCCTTCCGGTATAGCCGACGGGCCGTATCCAACTCATTAAGAACCGAAAAAGCATTGGCCCGATTGAACTCGATTATGGCCAGGGGAACTCCACCCGTTTTTTGAAAGATCTCACCAGCCTGATCATAATATTGCAGGGCCACCGTGACCCTGTCCATTCGATGATAAATATTGCCGATATTATTCAGCACTTGAGCGGCATCGAAACCCTGACCCTTGCGCTGGAAATATTTGAGAGCCAACCTACCGGCCTTAAGGGCTTCATCATAGCGTCCCAGATACATATAGACATTAACCAGTCCCTTTCTGAGACGGGCGTTGGTGGCATAATCACGAAATCTCCGGTTAACAGCCAGCGCCTTTTCATATGTGTGGGCCGCTTCAGGATTCCTGCCGGTGAACTGGAAATAACGGGCTTGTAAGGCCAGCCTATGCCCCTCATAGGAAGCAGGCAGATACTTAAAAATATTTTCCGCATTGTTCAGGAACTTTCCGGCTTGGACCAGGTCGGTTCTTATTAAATCATTGAAGGAAGAATTGACAACATTTAAGAAAGCATCAAGACGCCCTTTATAGTGCTTCTCGATATATTTGTCCACTGTCATCTGACTGCGGAGCTTTTTGATGTCATCAATTCTCAGCATAGGTCAATATCAATCATTCCAATTATTTTTCTTTCCGCCAGGATATTGAGGCGATATTTAAGTATCGGAACTCTGCTGAAAGTAAACATACCGAGTTCATCGGTTTCAGCCGTAAATTTTCTGGCCCCTGCCGTCAATTCAACAGAGTAATTTTTTTTATGGGACTCATCATCTATTTGCCCGATTATTTCAAAGGAATACAGTGTCATCGGGTTAAGCGATATTTCAACTTCCATGCTGTCGAATTTGTACCGCATTCGCCTGGCACTGGTCAATGAGGGACGAACGCCCTCGGGCAATGGAATCGTCCTGGAATCATAAACCGGCAAACCCAAAAGCTGGCGATCTCTTTTATCAGTGTTATTATACTGGCGGAACATATTAAGCGACATTTGCTTCAAGGAGGGCACCAGGTCATTAAGATGACCGGGATTGCCCTGTTCAGACAGTGTTTTAATCATTTCGTACATATTCCTGAACTCCTCGCTGGAATTCAGCAGTTTTTCAACCTTTTCCCGGTCTTTTTTCTTTAATTCTGAGTTCAGATAACCTGAAATCAGATCGATATTTTTCTTCAAATCATCCATAGCATATTCCGCATGCGATATGGTTTCATAATTACCCCCTTTTAGAGGAAATCACGCGTCTCTTTCAGCATTTTGTACAATTTCAACAATCCTCTGGCCCGGGTAGGGCCGATTGACGATACCGGCATTTCCAGCCTTTCAGCAATTTCCTTATATGAATTTGCGCCTTCCTCGAGGTACATTGCCTTAAGCAACCGGTATTCTCGATCGGGCAGCCGCATCATCGCCCTGTTGATTATTTCCAGCCGTCTTGAATAGGCATAGATTTCATCCGGCGCCGGAGGTTTGAAATCGTATATAGTCCTGTATATTTGCTCAACCGCTTTTTCGTCAAGCTTCGCCCTTCGGAAGATATTTACCGATTCCCGGGCGGCGATAGTCCCGACATAATTGAATAATTTTGCGGCCGATTTAATGTTCTTCAGGTTCTTCAGCAATTTATATGATACCTGCCCGAAAACATCACAACTTTCTTCGCGAGAGAGACGGTTTTTCCGGCATACTGATAGGATTATTGGCGTGATACAATCCATCAATTTACACCAGGAGCTCTCGTCTCCTTCGGCACACTTCTTAATTAGCTCAGTTAGTGACAACCCTGAAAAATACCTAACTTACAATTAAATGCTTT
>JBFMFJ010000536.1:0-2108 GCA_040752235.1 Candidatus Zixiibacteriota bacterium
ATGTGTATAAGGTCATAAATATCCATGCCATTCTAACAGGCGCGCCGGTCGAATCTTTGACTCCGGCGTAGACAGTAAAATGCTTCCATTTTTCAGGCTCGGGATCATTGTTGCCGGGATCAGTGGATTTGTCGGAGCAATAGCAAAATAATAATGCAAAGGAAATGACAAACAACAGTCTTATGAGTCTGGTCGGTCTCATAATTCACCTCTCTCGACGGATACGACAAATCTTTGAAAAAACCACTGCCCGGTGGTATCGACTCGAAACTGAATTGTGTCTGAATATACACTTCCCTTATGGGCAAATGCCAGGACCGTGTCTCGATGATACAGAACAGCATCGTCAAGAATCGCATTTCCATATTCGTCAGTCATGGTGCCGGTTGTTGTCGATATTGAATCAACATGAATATAACATCTGACATCAACCCAGGCTTTTTCAACCGGATTGCCGGCGGAATCTTTGACATTCGCATACAGGCGAAAAAATTTTAAATCATCATGACCACCGCCGCCGACGGGATCGGTTGATTTATCGCCGCAGCCGATCAAACAAACAACCAGCAGTAGTAATATTAGTTTTGTTATACTGTAATTCATTGCATTGTATCCTTTTCCAACTCAAACATAAAGAATAATTCTTGCCCATCATATTCAACGCGAAATCGTGTGCTGTCTGAGTAGAGGGGAGACTTAAACGCATATCCTATAACTGTATCACGATAATTAAGAACAGCAAACCTGACTCTGGTCATGCCGTATTCATCCGTATGTGATCCGATAGTCCCTAAAATAGAATCATTATAAGTTTAGCAATTAAAAAATACCCAGGCCATTTCAACAGGCGCGCCGGTCGAATCTTTGACTCCGGCGTAGACAGTAAAATGCTTCCATTTTTCAGGCTCGGGATCATTGTTGCCGGGATCAGTGGATTTGTCGGAGCAATGGCAACACATTATGAGCAATAAAAGAATGAAGATATTGTTCATTCTCATAGTGAGCTTATCCCTTCTAATTCGGGCCGAAGTATTATATAATGATATAATATCTGGCCTGCTGCATAAACTACAATAAATGAAGTGTCAGTTTTAAATTCATCCTTTGCCGCAGTTAACCAGATAGTATCATTGGGCGGATCGACGTCCGGCCAAAATCTGCAAAATCCATTGCTATTAGTCACCCTATGCTGCGGTCGTGGAGACAGATCATTCCAAAGTCTGACATCTGCTCCGGGAATGGGGTCATTTTGAATATCCGATACCCAAATTAACAAAAATATGAATGGATTTGGTTCAGGAGGGGGATTCAGAGTATCTTCATAAAGTAGTATATTGATGTTTACGTTTTCTTCAGAATAGGTAAGGATAAATTCAAGCGAATCCGAATGGTAGCCGGGTTTACTAACAAAAACAGACATTGTGTCATATTTATTCTTTTTCTCTGGATAGAGTTCAAATCTACCGGCATAGTCAGTCTCGCCGCAAGTAATAAATCCGCCTTTCTGAACCATACAATCATATCTTGAATATATTATGGGACAGGGGCGCAATTCAATATCTGCTTCAATTACCGGCATAGTATCCAATCTTCTGACATTTATTGTTAGATTTACTCTATCTCGGTCATATCCGATTCCCAAATCGGTTGATTTATCGCCGCAGCCGAATATGGCCGGAAGGGCGAGGATGGTTAATGATATAATTATCACCGACTTATACATGTTGATACCTCTATGATGAATTCTATCCGACGATCTAATATAATAGACTAAAAAACGACCGCAAACGTTTATTTTATTCTCCTTTTTGTTTATATTGGTGAATGATTTGCGGGGAAGAGTCGTGCCATGGTTCTTAAATACAATTAAGAACCAGGACAGTCACAGCCGATTCTTCCCCCTTTTATTTTTTGTCAATAATGATTCTCGACAGATATCCCTCACCTCCTTTCGATCAATACCGGGCCGGGTATTATCGATGAGTTATATGGCAGCCCCTGACACCCCGGCCCGGTCCCATAACAGCGCCGATAACAAATTGGGAAACATCGAAAGCATGTCTCGGTCACATTTAGTAAATGCAACCACCATGCCAAAATATAATGGA
>JBFMFJ010000537.1:0-2099 GCA_040752235.1 Candidatus Zixiibacteriota bacterium
GGTGTTGATTACAGCGGGACAACCGTCGCGAGCGGGGTATATTTCTATCGTATCGATTACAACAACCAGAATCAAACACGGAAGATGCTTCTGCTGAAGTAACACCAAATGAAAAAGCCCGCCATAAGGCGGGCTTTTTTTATGCCTGTAATCCATCTTAATTAAGATCCGGATTGAAATCTGAACAAACCTGCCAGCGCTTTAACCGCTTCATTCGACCGGACAATGCAGTCATTCAGACTGACCCCCTTGTAGGAATTGCCGGTGAAGTGCAGACCGGGATAACTTTCTAGAATCTTATTCAATTTTTCCATTCTCTCGGGATGACCTATAGTGAACTGCGGAATGCCGCGCGACCATTTGAAGATTTTTAGATATTCCGGTTTTCCGGTAAGACCGAGAATATCATTCAACTCCCGGTGCACGATATCAGCCAGTTCACCGTCGGAAAGAGAGGCGGCCTCGGGATCGGTCGCTCCGCCGATCATGGTGCGCAGCAGCACCATGCCGTCGGGGGCGCTTCCAGCGAATATCGATGAGGTCCAGATCGAGCCGAGAATCCGCACATTCTGGTCGCGAGGTATAAGAAACCCGAACCCGGCCAGATCAGTCGCAACATTTTCCGTTTTATAGCCGGAACAGACAACGGCGATTGATGAATAGGGAATCGAGGCCAGAACATCGGAAAGTCCTTTGTTCATATCCGAAACCATATCCGATGCGGCATAGGATGGAGTGGCACAGATGACGGCATCATAATTTTCCGAGGAACCGTTTTCCAACTCAAGTACGTACTTGCCGTTATCATGAGTAATTCGTGTTACACCGCAGCCGCTCGAGATAAAGTCATTATATTTTTTGTGCATCTCCTCGATTATGGTATAAAGACCGTTTTTGAACGATGTCAACCGCCCCGCCGGTCCGGCCGGGCCGGCTTTGCTGCCGGCCTTTTTCCTGGCCAGAAGCGCTTTGAAAAGAGAACCATGCTCTCGCTCCATCTCCACCATGATGGGGAAACATGCCTTGAGCGACAGTTTGCGGGCATCGCCGCCGTAAATACCGGATACCATCGGGATAATCATGTGCTCGGCGGCATCACGCCCGATACGGCGCCTGCCGAAATCGAAAATCGATTCATCGCTGTCATCTTTTTTCTGCGAAATAAACGGCTCCATTACCAGGCGCAGTCTGCCGCGCAACGTGAGGATATTCGAGCGCATGAATTTCGGCGGGGAAGCATGTATCTCATGCAGTTTTTTGTCGCGATATATAAATCTTTTTTCTGCCGAAGGACGAGCCGGATCGAGAAGACTGTCGAGCCCCAATTCGGATACGAGCTGCAATGTCAAAGGCACTTTATCGAGAAAGCCATTCGGGCCCCAGTCTGAGACAAACCCGTTGGAACGATCGGTCCCGATGGTTCCGCCGAGTCGTGAATCCTTCTCATACAATTTGACATAGACCAGGTCGGCATAACGAAACTTGAGAAAATGCAGGGCCGACAATCCGGATATACCTCCGCCGATAATGGCAATACGCTTTTTATCGCTCACTTCCGTCCTCCGGAAATTTTCTCTTCAATCAGGTCGGTCAACAGTTGTATGAAGCGGGGATCATCATTGAACGATTCCATCCTGATAAATTCCTCAATTCCCGATGCGTTCGCCAGTTCTTTAAGCTCTATATCAATTTCATGCAGGGTTTCAATATGATCCGAGACAAAACTGACCGGTACAACCACAAGGCTTTTCAATCCGGATTGCCCGAGTTCTTTAATTACGGCCGTTGTCTCAGGACCCTGCCAGCGAACCGGGCCCGAGCGCGATTGAAACGACAGGATAAAATCGTAACCCTCACCGGCCAGGGCGGCGGTTCGTTTGACATGCTCGAGATAAGGATCGCCGGCTTCAATCATCTTAACCGGCAGAGAGTGCGCCGAAAAGAGCAATCCGGTTTTTTCGCGGTGCGAGGTTTTATCCATTGCCATTTTAATCCGGTTACGAAGCAATTCAATGTACTGCGGGTTATCATACCATTCCGATATTACTGAAAATGTCAGCTCGCTCCTGCTGCCGTCGGCCTTCAGCCAATCAAGGACT
>JBFMFJ010000538.1:0-2098 GCA_040752235.1 Candidatus Zixiibacteriota bacterium
CAGTAAATCTCCATCGCGTCCGCCGTTGCTGCCGGGATTGCCCAGACCGCGGAGACGGACAATGCCGCCGTCGTCGATTCCGGCGGGAATTTTTATTTTAATTTTTTTCGATTCTTTGACTCGCCCCGATCCGCCGCAGCGCGAACATGGCACACCGGGAATCATTCCTTTGCCCAGGCAGCGCGGGCACGGCCGCGATATGGAAAAACCTCCCTGGGCGTAACTGACCGTACCTCGTCCATTGCACTGCGGGCATATTTTTTGACCGCTTCCCTTCTGCTCGCCGGTTCCGCCGCAGACATCACAGGTGACCGGTTTGTTCATCCGAATAGTCTTGCCGGTACCATTGATAGCTTCATCGAAACTGATATTCAGCTTCAATGACAAATCCGCTCCCCGACGCGGCTGCGGAGCCCGTCTTTTCCGGCCCTGTCCACTGAAAAGGTCCTCACCGCCGAATATGGAACTAAAGATGTCGGCAAAGGAGCCAAATCCGCCAAGATCTTCGAACCGGAAACCATTTCCGAACTGCGAGAAATCATAATTGGCCCGGCCGGCCTGACGCGGATCAAAACCGCCTCCGAAAGCGCCGTATTTGCGCATCATGTCATACTGGCGGCGTTTCTGATCGTCACCCAGAATATCATAGGCCTCGGAAATTTCCTTAAACCGGGCCTCGGCCGATTTATCGCCCTGATTACGGTCCGGATGAAATTTCTTGGCAAGAGAACGAAAAGCCTTCTTGATATCATCTATGGAGGCGTTTTCGGGCACGCCAAGAACACTATAATAATCTTTTGGCATTTAAATTAATCATCTGCCTTTCCATATATATTACGGTTTACTCCAGTTTAATGAAGGCAACCTTTGCAGTCAAATAAAACAGGGGCCTGACGGCCCCTGCCTTTATTCATTCACCACTTCAAATTCGGCATCAACCGCCTTATCATCTTTTTTACCCGAATCATGTGGTTCCGATCCCTGCGGTCCGCCGTTGGGCTGACCGCCTCCTCCCATGTTCGGGTTGACATTCTGATACATGGTCGAGGCCGCCGACTGCCAGATCTGGTTCAAGGCATCAACCGCGGCCTGCATTTCACCGGTATTATCGGTCTTCAAGGCTTCTTTGACACGGTTGATTCCCGCCTCGATTTTGGCTTTGCCATCGGCATCCAGTTTATCGCCAAAGTCCTTAAGGTTCTTTTCGGCCTGGAACACGGCGGCATCAGCCGAATTGCGAATATCTATTTTGTGCCGTTTCTCTTTATCTTCAGCCTCATGCGCCTTGGCATCATTTACCATCTTTTGAATTTCCTGCTCGGTCAATCCGGAGGAGGCCTCAATACGAACATTCTGGGATTTTCCGGTCGCCATGTCTTTCGCCGTCACATTAATAATACCGTTGGCGTCAATATCGAAAGTCACTTCAATCTGCGGAATACCGCGAGGCGCCGGCGGGAGACCGTCAAGCACAAACCGGCCGATAGTCTTATTGTCAATGGCCATTTCGCGTTCGCCCTGCAGAACATGAATGTCCACCTGGGTCTGACTGTCCGCCGCTGTCGAGAATATCTGCGACTTCCTGGTCGGAATGGTCGTGTTACGTTCAATTAAGCGCGTCGCCACGCCGCCAAGCGTCTCGATACCGAGTGAAAGCGGGGTGACATCCAGCAGCAACACATCCCTGACATCACCGGTCAGAACACCGCCCTGTATCGCAGCGCCGACCGCAACCACCTCATCCGGGTTAACGCTCCGGTTCGGTTCGCGGCCAAAAAGATTGCGAACCAGTTCAACGACCTTCGGCATACGCGTCATACCGCCCACCAGGATGACATCATCGACATCCTTGAAATTGATTTTGGCGTCGGTAATAGCACGGCGGCAAGGTTCCATGGTGCGATTGAGAAGATCATCAACCAGTTGTTCATACCGGGCGCGCGAAAGCCGGAGATTAAGATGTTTCGGCCCGTTGGCATCTGCCGTAATAAACGGAAGATTAATATCGGTCTCCAGAGTCGATGACAGTTCTATCTTGGCCTTTTCCGCCGCCTCTTTAAGGCGCTGAAGCGCCATAGAATCCCGGGACAGATCAATT
>JBFMFJ010000539.1:0-2097 GCA_040752235.1 Candidatus Zixiibacteriota bacterium
ATATTAGATAAAGTCGTGCTGTTCAAGTCGACTCTGACACCGCGGGGCCCCATTTACGAACGCCTTTTTGAACTGGAATTGCCGAAGTAACCGGTTCTTCAAAAAATATTCATATTTTTTTTATTTTTACTGACAGCATTTGACAGTGCCCTTTAGTATATATTTATTGGATAGATTGAAAATGTGATATTGATTGATTATAGAAGTTGATATAATTGGTAAAAAAAACGGAGAAACAGTTTTGGCAAAAAAGAATTTAGATAAAAGTGAGGTGAAAATGGCGGTTGGAACACCTGACCGGAAGAAAGCGCTCGACAGCGCTCTTCAGCAGATTGAGAAGACTTTCGGTAAAGGCTCAATAATGCGGCTTGGCGATGAAGCCGCGGTGGCAATGGATGTCATCCCGACCGGTTCGCTGGGGCTTGATTATGCCCTGGGTGTGGGGGGAGTTCCGCGCGGCCGGGTCGCCGAAATTTACGGGCCAGAGAGCTCCGGCAAAACAACCCTGGCGCTTCATTTTATCTCCGAGGCGCAAAAAAAGGGCGGAATTGCCGCTTTTATCGATGCCGAGCACGCATTTGATGCCAACTATGCCAAGGCGCTGGGTGTCGATGTGGACAATCTCTTGATTTCGCAGCCCGACACTGGCGAGCAGGCGCTCGATATCACCGAAACGCTGGTCCGCTCCGGCGCCATCGATATCATTGTCATCGACTCGGTGGCGGCGCTGGTGCCGCGGGCCGAAATCGAAGGGGAGATGGGCGATGCCCATATGGGTCTGCAGGCGAGACTGATGTCGCAGGCGCTTCGCAAACTGACGGCGGTCATCTCCAAATCGAAAACGGCGGTCATTTTCATCAACCAGATTCGCATGAAAATCGGCGTCATGTTCGGCAATCCGGAAACAACCACCGGCGGCAATGCTCTCAAATTTTATTCCACTATCCGGCTGGATATCCGCAAGATCGCTTCGATTAAGGAAAACAATGAAGTGGTCGGAAGCCGTACCCGGGTGCGTGTGGTCAAAAACAAAGTGGCGCCGCCGTTCCGTGAAACCGAATTCGATATCACTTATGGCAAGGGCATATCGCGCACCGGCGAGCTGATCGATCTGGCTTCGACGCATAATGTCGTGGAAAAATCGGGCGCATGGTACAGCTATGGCTCGGATCGTCTCGGGCAAGGACGCGAGGCGGCCAAGCGGTTTCTCGATGAGAATGAAGATATCTGTCTGGCGATCGACAACGCCGTCCGCGAGAAACTGGGCATGATCCCGGCATCATCCAAGGCCAAAGAGGAAATCAAAGCGGAGTAATAGACTTAATTTGCATATTGTCGTGTAGTGGCGGGTTTATAACCCGCCATTTTTTTATTTTGGAAATATTAAATTGTCAGAAAAAAAATTACACTGGAGCAGCTATCTCACAAATTCACCAGTCCGGAGGGGCCCATCAGCTCCGCGAAGGAACGAAGCAGTTTCTGATCATACTCTTCTTTAAGCTCGAACATTGTCTTCAGGGCCGGGAAGGTCTCCTTGGCCTTCTGGTAGACACGCTCGGTCGTCATGGCGTCGAAAGTATCGACAATCGCCACGATCCGGCTCGATTCATGCATCTCGCTTAAGTTCAGTCCGTTCGGATAACCGGACCGGTCGCCACGTTCATGATGCTGCAACACCGGGTAATAGGAGGAGGCATCGATTAAATCGGTTCCGGATAGAATCTCCACCCCCCACTTGGGGTGCTTTTTCATCAGCTCGAATTCCATAGTCGTCAGGGCCGACCGCTTGTTCAGAATGCGCTCGGAGATTTTCGATTTGCCGACATCATGCAGCAGCGCCCCGATACCAAGCTCATGAAGGAAAAGCTCATCCTTCAAACCGACCTGCTGTGCCAGAGCTACCGCAAACGTACAAACGTTGACCGAATGGGTGTAGGTGTAATAATCGAAGGAGCTTATTTTCAGCAGATTGTGGAAGGCCGCCTGGCCTTTGAGAATGAAACTGACCGTATTGGACACCATATTTTTGGAGCGTTTGATATTGTCGCCGTACGTTGGATTCTCCAGGACTTCTTTCATGAGCGTTTTAGATGTCTC
>JBFMFJ010000540.1:0-2089 GCA_040752235.1 Candidatus Zixiibacteriota bacterium
TCCAGCGTGGTATTCTGCGGATGGAACTTCGCCGGACCCATCGAACCCGGCCCACCTTCCATACTATATAACAAATCCGGATACTTCTTTTGAATCCCGTGGGAAATGGTTGTCCAATGACTGGGTTCCCGGATTTTATGGAGACCATTACTGCCGTATCAAGCCGGGGCAGGGGGATAATCTTGTGCGCTGGAACTTCACGATTCCTGCAGCAGGCACCTATGATGTATACGCATGGTGGCCTCCCGATACTGCTAATTCTTATGCATCGGCGTATATCGTCGATCATGCATCCGGAAGTTCGACCGTGACAAAAGATCAGCGAGTCGACGGAGGAATGTGGAATCACCTGGGGACATATCAGTTTAATGCGAATAATTATTCGGTAGTCTTAACCGACGATGCCGATTATGGATATGTCGTCGCAGATGCGATTAAAGTTGTTCACGGAATCAATCCTGCGCTTTATAATCATGTAGTTGATAATATGTCCTGTCCGAAACAGCATTATGGGCATAAATCCATCATTTTCCGAAAAGATCTCGAAGTTGATCCTGCACTGTTAAAGTACAAGCGGATCCTTTTCGATACCTGCACTTCAGGCCCAAGGTTTCTCGATACCTTTCACCGGGGATTCATGTTTTATACTCCTGTGAGTTCAAATGGAGGTGGTTCATATATATACTTGAGAGCCTATATGGAGGGCAAGAGTGATGAGGAGATCTGGGATCTCATTCAGGACCACCAGCCTTCATATGACTATTATGATTTCAGCAAAAGACCGTTTGAACAGTGATCCCGGAACTTCGATGTAAGGGGTATACAGTATCAATAAATACATGAAACGGAGGCATACAAAAATGAGAAATCGATGGAAGATATTCATAATGATTCTCACATTCGCGGCATTTTGGACGATCCCGGCTGTCGCTTCTGAGCCTTCAAGGCCGGATGTCAACAGAACCTTCGATTTTGAAAAAGAGGCAAAACTGAACGAGCTCGCCAACCTTTCTTCAAAGGACGCTTTGGAAAGACTGAAAGCGATCGATTTCGTATCGAACGAAAAGTACCTGCAAACCGCCATATTCAGGACTTTTCAGCGAAAAAAGACAGAAATATTAATGCTCGCGTTGAATTCACTCAAGCTGCCCGAGAGAGAAGAGGCTGCCGGGAAACTGGTTTTCAGGACGGACGAAATCTTTGTCGCCAAAAAGGTTTTTGAGGCCTTCCCGGAAGAATCTGCCGGAATTCTCATCACGATTTATAATCAGACTGCCGATCCTGCGGTGCGGGGCGATATCATTCGGGTTTCGGGAAAGATTGCCGACGGACAAATCAGAACCCTCCTCCTGCGTGCTCTTGAAGACAAGACATCCGCAGAATATGAAACTCCCGAAATGGAAGGCAAACCCCTTCGCATCTGCGACATTGCTTATAACCAGCTTGTTCTCCGATATAAGATAAGAAATGTGCTCCGCACTATAGGAAATGCTTACAGAACAGAAGTTCGGGATTACCATATCGACGTTCTCAAGAGCATGCTGTAATTTCGGGATCACTATTTGAACATACCATTCAGGAGAATCATGGATACCAGAAATAATATTGGAAAAAGATATTCATCGGTAATGAGCAGTGCCATGGCAGTGGAACTGCCGACAATTCGCATACAGCCCTCGAAGGGTTGGCTGGCCATTAAGCTCAGGGAATTATGGGAGTTCAGGGAACTTCTTTATTTTCTCCTGTGGCGTGATTTTAAGGTCCGCTATAAACAGACAGTACTGGGTGTCGGCTGGGCGGTTGTGCAGCCGCTATTCAGCATGGTGGTCTTTACCCTGATCTTTGGCCGCCTGGCCAAAATGCCCTCGGACGGCATTCCCTACCCGATCTTCAGTTACGCCGCTCTGCTCCCCTGGGCCTTTTTTTCTCAGGGGCTGAACAACGCGTCACAAAGCATGGTGGGCAATTCCCATCTCGTCAAAAAGGTATACGTCCCCCGCCTGATCATTCCAATGGCAGGGGTATTATCGGGAATAACAAACTTCATCCTGTCGTTTATTGTTCTGCTCTGCATGATGCTGTATTTTGG
>JBFMFJ010000541.1:0-2084 GCA_040752235.1 Candidatus Zixiibacteriota bacterium
TCATGTCTGGTTTTAATCACAATCTCTTCGCTCTCCACGGCGATTCCGCGCCGCATCGCCTCCAGCGGAGAGCATCTGGCTTTTTCGAGTGTCTGCATCACATCGCCGTAACTGAGATCGCCGGTTTGTAGTGATTCTTCATCCACGCCAAGAATTCTCCTGGCGGCGGGATTCATATGCGAGATTTTTCCGGATGTGTCCAAAGCAATGACACCGGACGACAAAGAATTCAGGATACTGTTGAGAAATTCGGTGACAGCCCGATTCTCCTTCATCAGCGACTGCAAAGTCTTGTTGACAGCCTGGAGTTCCTCGCTCTGGCGGGTATAGGTTTCCTTCAGCGACAAATATTGCCGCTGTATCCTATTTACCACCTTGCTGAACGAGGAGTATGAATCGACGAATTTGCCGATGTCTTCGCTGATATCAACGTCCAGTGTTTCTTTCTCATCCATTCTGGTATATTCCATACTTTCAGTAAATTTATAACGGGCGGTGTCCTCATTTCAACAAAAAATTGATTCTTTTCACCCCCCGGGTTGGTCAATATGGCCCCTCAAAATAAGCAGAATCCTCGGAAATATATAATAAGATAATAGCCTCCGCGCAAGACTTGAACGGAGAATCAACCCGTCAAAAAGATATGAAATTAACTATATGGGCTGTTTATTCCGTCTGACGGACATAAATAGAACATCGAATTTCAGGATGACCGGACAGGATTATACTTCCAGATGTCCGGTACGGATATCTTCGGCGCGCCGGGATTCACTGATCAAATCTTCCAGCGTTTTAAACAGCTTGTTTATATTGAATGGTTTAATGATATAATCATTAACCTTCAGACGCAGAGCTTCAATGGCCGTTTCGGTGCTCGGGAAAGCGGTCATAATGACAACAGGGAGCACCGGCTTGAAATTTCTGATTTTTTTGATAAAGTCGATGCCGTCTATTTCCGGCATTTTCAGATCGACCAGAGCGATGTCGAAATTCCGGTTTCGCAGAATTTCGAGGGCACGTTCCGGGGCTTCATGGACGGAAACATGCCACCCTTTTTCTGAAAAGAAATCATATAAAAGATCACGTATAAGCAATTCGTCATCAACGACGAGAATACTATTCCTGTTCAATTTTTCCATCTCCCGGTAAATCGTTTTGAAACTTCATCAATTAACTGGCTTCAATCGGTTGATATGATTTTATCGCTTCTTCTTCCGTGGTGAAAATTTCGAATATGTGCGAAAGCTGAGTAATGTCGAAGATTTCCTGCACATAATCCTCAAGGTTGGACAGGGTCAATCGTCCGCGAAAAATCCGGACTTCCTTCATGATTGAAACCAATGCGCCCAAGCCGGAACTGTTGACGAATTCAACTTCGGAAAGGTTAAGATGCACCGTGGTTTTTCCTGATTCCAGGATCTTTTTAACCTCTTCCTTGAGTTTCCCGCCGGTGCTAAGATCAAGGCGGCCCGACAAAGAAATGACCGTCAAATTGCCTTCGTCTTTTTTGCTGAACTCCATTATTGCCTCCAGGTTGCGTTTATTATTCTCAGCATTTATGTACCTGCTTCTTTCGAATGTCATCGAAATCCGCAGACCGCCAGTACTGCCGTCTTTAGTTATTTTGAAACTGTCGGCAATCGTTTCCATCAAATTGACCCCGCGGCCGCCTTCCTGCATCAGGTCTGGCGGTTTCCTTTTATTAATGGAAGATATATCGCCGTCACCTTCATCTGTTATATCGGCAGTTACTATGGCATCATTAATGCCGACAGTGATTTCAATGGATTTGCTGCTGTCATAATTATTTCCATGGGTGAGGGCATTGGTGAATCCCTCCGATACGGTCAGCATTATATTGCCGCGGAGTTTCCCGGCAATCCCGTTCCGCATCAGAAAGGATTTAATGTCCTCATACATTCGGCCTTCCGATTCGATAACCGAAGCATATTTGAATGACTTGACTATCATAGATCCCCCTTTAGGAACTTGATATTCAACAAAGTGAAATCATCAAAAGGTTCATCGCCGGTGCCTTCGGCGAAACGATCCACCCAGTCGCGGACCATTTTGCAGAATTCGGC
>JBFMFJ010000542.1:0-2074 GCA_040752235.1 Candidatus Zixiibacteriota bacterium
TATTATTCTCTATGTTCGCTCGCGGTTTCTCGGCCGCTGGCTTGCTGTAATTATACGCCAAAATATAATAACCGCAAGCAAATTAAATGAATCTTTGTAAATAGCAGGTGCGTCTAAAAAATATGAAGTTTTCAGAATCACGGGGTGAGTCAATAAAAGTTTAATCAATAAAATTCAGGGAGCTTTATATGGGCGGAGTGACACGCAGGGAATTTATAAAGACCGGCGCCAAGGGGCTGGCGTTGGTCAGTATCCCGTTCATCTTCAGGACCAATCCATTGGCTGCTTTGGCGGCTGTCTCACCAGAAAATGCATCATTGAGCGATTATTATAATCATTTTGGAGTCGATGAGGCGACCATTCGGAAGGTCATGGGTGCCGCGCTGGAACGAGGCGGGGATTTTTGCGATATTTATTTCGAACATACCATATCAAATTCCATCGGACTGGAGGACAGCGCCGTAAACCGGGCCTATACCCAGATAGACTACGGGGTCGGAATCAGAGTCATTGAAGGCGATAAGACCGGATATTCCTTCACCGAGGAAATCACGCCCGAAGCCATGGTGAAGGCGGCCAAGACGGCGGCCAATATCGCCGGCGAGAGCAAAAACCTGCCTCCGGCCAGACTTGATGAGCACCAAACACCGGAATATTACCCGATTAAAACCATGTGGGAGGAAGTCGGGATCGATAAAAAAATTCCATATCTTCAGAAGGTTAATGAGAAAATCTTATCCCGCGACAATCGAATAATCAAGGCCAGGGTCTGGCTCAGTGACTCTACCAAATATATTCTCACGGCGACATCAGAAGGAAGGATTGTTTTCGACTATCAGCCGATGGGCGAGCTTTATGTTGTCTGCGTTGCGGAACAGGACGGGCGTAAGGAAGATGCCGATTACACCATCAGCGTAAGGAATGGAATCGAGCATTTTTCGGAGGAAGCCATGAACCGGCTGGTCAACAAGGCGGCCGATCTGGCCCTCAGACAATTCGAGGCTGTCAAGCCGGACGCGGGTGAGATGGAAGTTGTTCTGGCGGCGGGCAGTTCCGGGATATTGCTGCATGAAGCCATCGGACACGGCATGGAAGCCGATTCCAATCGCAAAGGGGAATCCATATTTTCTGATAAAATCGGCAAGCCGGTCGCCGAGAAATTCGTTTCCATCGTTGATGACGGCACGAATCCGAATTTGCGCGGCTCGCTAAATGTCGATGACGAAGGCAATGACACCGCCAAAACTTTTCTGGTCGAAAACGGCATATTAAGAAGCTACATGCATGACCGAATCAGCTCCAAATTCTATGGTGTTAAGCCCACCGGCAGCGGGCGCCGGCAGTCTTTCCGTTTTTCGCCATTGCCCAGGATGAGAAACACCTATATGCTTCCGGGACCGCATACCAAGGACGAAATCATCAGCAGCGTCAAGAAAGGCATCTATACCGAAACCTTTACCAACGGTGAGGTCAGGATCGGCGCCGGTGATTTTACCTTTTATGTAAAATCCGGCTATTTGATAGAGAATGGCAAAATTGCGCGTCCGATAAAAGACATCAACATAATCGGCAACGGCCCGGATGTTCTCACTAAAGTCGTCATGGTCGGAGATGACCTCGAATTCACGGAAGGCGGCTGGGATTGCGGCAAGGGAGGACAGTTTGTTCCTGTCTCCATGGGCCTGCCGACCGTAAAAGTGTCGTCGATTACAGTCGGCGGAGTCAGTTCGTGATTTGGGCAATAAATTAATATGTAGACAGGAAATACATTATGAATAAAAAAGAAAGACTTGAATTGGCGCACTGGGTGGTCGGGCAGGCCGGGAAAGCCGGAGCCGACAACAGCTCAATTAATATTTACTATTCCAGGGACATTGAAGTCAGCTACCGCGACCATGAGCTGGAGGAGTTAAAGGAATCCACACAGAATTCGTTGAGTCTTGAAGTCTATGCGGCCGGCAAGTACTCCAGTAATACCACCAATGACCTGCGAAAATCCGAACTGGAAAGATTTATTAATGATGCTGTCGCCATGACAAAATTGCTGGGCGAGGATCCGGCGCGCGGGCTGCCC
>JBFMFJ010000543.1:0-2062 GCA_040752235.1 Candidatus Zixiibacteriota bacterium
CTCCAGAATCGTCGGGAAGAGGCCTCAACATTCGGAAGAGAATTGCGATTTACATATATTGAATTCTTTTAAACCTGGAATGGAGATATTATGAAAAAGCATTTTACCCTTTTTATACTCTTAATAATACTCGCCTTTCTTGTATCCGGCTGCTACACAAAAATCGCCCACCCTGGCGAAGAGAGCGGTCAGGTGGATAGTGAAAGCGACAATTTCAACGACCACTATGGATACACTCATTATTATTATCCGAGTTATTGGTCAGTCCACGGCAATTGGGGCCGTTACTATGCCGAACCATGGTGGTGGGATTATTATGACAATATCTATTATATAGATGATAATGACGATAATGACGGCTCCCCTCGCCCCGATGCCACCGGCCAGGCCATAAGACCGGACGGCCGCTGGCAGCCTTCGGGACTCGATGGTGCCAACCAGATCAATACGGGCAGTTCAGCAGGTGCATCCGGCTCCTCAGGCGGTACTACCAGCAGCAAACAAACTTCAACCGACTCGAAAGACAAACCCGAAACTAAGACAAAAGAAGAACCTTCCCAGCAGGAAGATTCGAAAGAGGAGACGACTCAGCCTAAGGGGAGGTGGCAGACAAAATGAAATACCTGATATTCACATTTATACTGGCTGCATTGATTTTAATGTCATCACCGCTGTCGGCGAGTTATCTGAACAGCGTTAATGAAGTCATTGCCGGCAGTGCCACCGGAATCGGCGCCAAACAAATGGCTATGGGCGGAGCCGGGATGATGGCCATCGATGGAACATCGTTGTACTACAATCCGGCTAACCTGACCAGAGTGCCCCGTCTCGAGTTTATGCTTGGACTGTCTTACCAGAAATATAAGTCCGACATGGAAACCCGGGCACTGTCATCATCCACCGGTTATGATGTTAAGGATTCGCACGCCAATACCAGAATCAGCTCGGCGATAATGACCATCCCCTACCCGACTTATCGCGGTTCTATGGTTTTTGGATTCGGGGTGGCCCGGACCGCTGATTTCGATGGAGTCAGCAATTTTTATTTTGAAGAAGATAATGACGGCGTAATTACCGCCACCAGTGAAGAAGTCGGCGAAACCGGCGGCATCAATCAATGGTCCTTCGGGATGGGCATAGATCTTTCGCCGCGCGTCGCCTTCGGCGGTTCGGTAAGCCTATATCACGGCAAACATAAATTTAATCTCCAGTCTCCCCTGTACTCGGCGGCATCGCTGGTTTCGAGTTATGAACAATTTCTGGAATACCGCTATATTGGTTATGGTGCCAAGGTTGGTTTGGCCATGCAACTATCGCCGCATCTCGGCCTTGGTATGACTATCGAATCTCCGATCTATTACAGCATCGATCAGGATGGTTCCGAGGTCGTGGATGGCGACATTTCCTTTTACCCGACCTTCGAATACGATTTAAAAAAGCCCTTTGTCTTCTCCGCCGGAGCCATCGGACGCTTTGACTATCTGACCCTTATGGCTGATGTCGATTATACCGACTGGAGCCAGATGTCATATTCCGAAAGTTTTGCCATGGAAATGCTCAATGACGAGCTTGAGGACGCTTACGGCGAGACAGTCCGTTTCAGAGTCGGGGCCGAATATGTAATACCCAATATCGATCTGGCCATTCGCGGCGGTTTCTTCAATGACCCTCTCCCCTACAAAGAAACCATTTCATATAATCCGGACACTCGCTATGGCTACAGCTTTGGATTCGGTTTCCTGGTTGATGAAGTGATGATGATTGACTTCGCCTATGTGCATGGCTCATTCAGCGACGGCTTTGTTCTGGAGAGCGGTGATTTCGTGAGCAGCATTAATCTGAATGAGGATGTCACTACCGACCGTCTCTTTATGACGGCTTCATATAGATTCTAATCTCTCTCTGTTCTAGGTAGGAAAAAAGGCGGCCTCGCGACCGCCTTTTTTCATGACTATATTTTCTGCTATGTCAAATATTGTCCCAGCGCTTGATTATCATCTTTACGAAATCTTCCACCTGCTCAAAAACCCCCGCCTGAAATCTCTTGGAGCGCTCGAGATCG
>JBFMFJ010000544.1:0-2058 GCA_040752235.1 Candidatus Zixiibacteriota bacterium
GGCGGTGATCTGGCCGATACCAGCTATTTCCTGAATACATCGAATCCCGCCTATATATGGTTCATTACCGATACGACCACGGGATTCTCGGCTTTTCCGACCACCATTCAGGCCGATGGCAAAGAGAAAAAGACCTTCTATCTTGAGGTCCGCGACGTCAATATGAATTTTGTGGTGGGCGGAACCAGTATCGAGATCGAGGCCGGTCTTTTGAATGGGACCGGCGGCGCGGTCCAGGATGGCTGCAACGCCTCCCGTGTCAAAGGCTCGGTTACCTCGGTGGTACTGGAATATGACCGCTCCATGAACGGCATTTCGGATGACGGCATCGGGGCCATAGACTATATTACATCGAGTTTTGAAAATCTGCTGACCTACACCATGCCCTGCACGCTCCTGACAGGCCCGGCCTATTCGGCCAGCTGCGCATTCGATATGAATGCCTCGGTCAATGCCGGCAGCCAGATCGTTTTCGGCGTGACCATCAAGGACAGGTGGAACAATCCGCTTGGTGACCATACCCTTGTCGCTTCCGTTGTCGGCGGCGGTACGATAACCAATGGAACACAATCCACCGATATGTTCTGTGAGGCCTTTGGATTTACGTTTAACGCCCCGCCTGCGGCCGATTCCGTGAATCAGGTGACGATCAGCGTCCAGGATATTGACCCGCGCGGCAATATTACTCTGACGAAATCAGTTTCTATAAGCAATTAGTCTTTACTCCTGTTTTGTTTCGAAAGGGTCATCCGCGTAGCCGGCGGATGGCCCTTAATTTTTTCCAAAAATTTGTGGTTTCTGCCGAATTCTTAATTAAATTGCGGGCATGCCGCTGCTGAATGAAAAGGATTTTCGGCTCACGGAAACTATCCATGGAGCCATTCTGCACACCTGCCGCCGTCTGCCGGGCAAGCCGGCCATGGTCGGCCAGGGTGGCGCGGGCAAATCATATACATTCGAAGAGATCGGCAATCTGGTCGGGAGAATCGCCGGCGGTTTGCGTAAAAAAGGCTGTTTTAAAGGCAATCGGGTGGCGATTATTTCGGATAATTGTCCCGAATGGGGAATTTCATACCTGTCTATATTGTGCGCCGGATGCATTGTCGTGCCGCTGGATGTTTCATTGAAACCCAATGAGTTAACCCGCTTTCTGAGAGTCTCGGGTGTCAAAACCCTTGTCTGTTCACCGCGCTGGGAAAAGGACGCGATTGAGATGATTGCACTCAACGATCTGCCGGTGGATACGGTTACCATGAATTTCGAGGAAGGCTGCACTCTGAAGACGCTGGCCGAATCCGAGTCTTATATGGATACGAATATCAGTCCCCGGGATACCGCGGTCATTATTTATACATCCGGGACAACCGGTGATCCCAAAGGGGTCATTCTGACCCATAATAACATCCTGCGGAATATTGATTCCATCGTCAAGAGTCTGATGATTTACCAGGAAGATAATCTGCTGTCGGTTTTGCCGCTTCATCATACTTTCGAGGCCACAGTCGGATTTCTTTTTCCCATGTGTACCGGACTGACCGTGATATATGCCCGTTCTCTAAAATCCCGGGACCTTCTGGCGGATATCCAAAACAATAATATTACATTTATGATCGGCGTCCCGCTTCTGTTCGAAAAAATATATGCCGCCATCAATAAGAAAATTTCGGAGCTGCCGCCGATAAAAAGGTTGCTTTTCAATACTCTTTACAGCGCCTCCAGGGTGGGCTGGAAGCTCAAGAGGCGGCTTGGCGTCAAGCTTTTTCGGGATTTGCGCTCCAGGGCCGGTCTGGCGTCGATTCGCCTGATGGTCAGCGGCGGCGCGGCGCTTCCGCCCCGAGTGGCCGAATGGTACAATATGATCGGTTTTATTTTTCTCGGCGGTTACGGCCTGACCGAATGCGCCCCGGTGGTTTCATTTAACCGCCCCGATGAAGTAAATTTCGACTCGGTGGGCAGACCGCTTCCGGGAATCGATGTGAAAATCGATCAACCCGCTGCCGATGGCATTGGAGAAATCGTGGTCAGGGGAGAGAATAATACGCCGGGCTATATCGATAA
>JBFMFJ010000545.1:0-2052 GCA_040752235.1 Candidatus Zixiibacteriota bacterium
CTGGTCATCGGCCGGGAAACTGACTGATTTTGGCTGGCAGATCGAGATGGCCATACCTTTTAAGACCCTCAGATATTCAAGCAAGAAGGATCTCATCTGGCGGACCCAGATCCTGCGCTTCATAAAAAGAAAAAATGAAGTGGATGCGTATGTGCCGATCAGGAAGATCGACAATAATCAGATGGAAAGGATGGCCGAGATTCACGGCCTGAGTTCCATCGGCGGCGATATTCTGCTTAATGCAATCCCGTATATTACCAACCGATACGATGACTTCCCCGATTATGGCAGCGATTATAACGAATTCAATGCCGGGGCTGATATCAAATTCGGCCCGGCTCCGAATCTCATTTTTGACGCCACCATAAATCCCGATTTTGGACAGGTCGAAGCTGATTATGATTATATCAATCTCACTCCCTATGAATTTTACCTGCAGGAAAAGAGACCATTTTTCCTTGAAATGGTGGATTTATTCCAGACACCCTTCACTCTCTTCTACAGCCGCCGTATAGCCGATCCCGATGCCGGGGTCAGGATGACCGGAAAGGTCGGCAAATATACTTTTGGAACATTCTACGCCCGCGACAATGTTGAGTACGATGACAGTAAAAACAATTTTTACATAGGCCGTGTGGAGCGGGAAATTATGGACCAGTCCTTTGTCGGCGTTATGGCCACATCGGTCGATAAGCCCGGCTATAACAACTATGTCCTGGCCGGCGACTGGAAAATAATACGGGCCCCTCTCACCCTTGAAGGACAGCTTGCCTGGAGCGATACTGATATTCTTGATGGATCAAGCGGCCTCGGCTTTGCCAGAATTTCATTCTATAAAAATAATATTTCTGCATCCTACAGATATGCCTTTCTCGAACGATATTTCTATACTGCGGCCGGATATGTCACTTCTCAGGTCATAAACCTGGCTTTCACCCCATTATCGTATCGGTCGCATCTATTCTCGACCAGTTATGAGTGGCAGTTAAATAAATACGGCATTCAGACTATCACACCGTCCATCTCCACCTATGTCCGGCACAATTATGACAGTCGGCGGTTGCAGCGCAATCTATCTCCATACCTGTCGGTTTATTTTAACAACAATATCGGCTTTACGATTTCCTCATCGATAGACGAGATCCTGTGGGAAAATAACTACTTCGATATTTACACGATTGGGGTAAACGCCTGGGCCAATCCAACCGGTAACCTGGGCGCCAATGTATATTATTCCGAAGGGAAGGCCCTCGATTATTGGTATATCCGATCGGTCTGGCAGAAAAACTTCAATCTGGGAATCAGCTGGAATCCGATCCAGCAGCTTGAAATTATTCCGTCCGTGAGCCACGCCAGTCAGTACTTATATCAGCATGGCCCGAAAACATACAGTCAGTGGATTGGCCTTGCCCGGATCGGATTTCAATTCAATAAAAGCACTTTCATTAAAATATTCCTGCAGGGTAATGACTACTCCGAAATATATGTGGCCAATTTTCTTTTCGGATATATACTGAGTCCCGGTTCGACCGTCTACCTTGCCTGCAATTCAAGCTATTGGGATGGCCCGAATGTATTTAAAGCAGTTGATGAGGTTATATTTCTGAAAATATCGTATAAATTCGGACTTTAATTTAATCGGCGTTCGGGGATTTTCTCCGGAATGGAGGTCGGGCACAGCACAATTTCAAGTCTGGCGCATCTGCCGCATCGGGTGCACCGCTATATTCGGATCGATATTGTCGTCGTATATGGCCAATCCAAGACCTTCGAGAATATTTTCGAATTCTTCCAAAACTGCCACCGTGATATTTTCCAATTCGGCAAAATCCTGGTACCGCCCCTCCACCGCCATATCCAGCAAAGGATCCAAATTTTCCGGCTTGGCGCGGAAATTCCTGGCCTGTAAAATCATTCTGGAAGCGGTTATATAAGGCTCCTGATTCAGGAAGGAAAGCAGCCTGAGTAATTGTGAAATCATTTCAAAAAACAACACCGGCATTCCCTCATGATTATCCTGACTGACGGCATTAAGAACCTTGGTAACTGTTT
>JBFMFJ010000546.1:0-2048 GCA_040752235.1 Candidatus Zixiibacteriota bacterium
TAGCTCTCACGGCCTCGTTGCTTTTTATCTGACCCAGTTTCATGGTACAATTATGCTCGAAACCGGTCGCCCAGGATATTACGGTCGAAACCGCGACAGCCACCAGCACATAAGGTATTCGCGGATTAATCCTTCGAAAGGCATACATAATAATGAAAGCCAGGATGGCCAGACCGAGAGTCGGCCAGTGGGTAAAATGCCACGCCGCCCTGAGGATATTATAAACCGTTTCATACTGATGTTCGGCCTGGACGACATTGACACCGAATATTTTTGACAACTGTGATGAAGCGATAATCAATGCCGCGGCGTTGGTGAAACCATTTACTACCGGGTGCGAAAGAAAATTAACGACCAGGCCAAGCCTGAGCAGTCCCAGTAAAAGCTGGAAAAGCCCTACCAGCAGCGCCAGCAGAATGGCATAGGCAACAAACATCTCACTGCCGGCGGTGGCCAATGGTTCCAGGGCGGTGGCCGTCATCAGAGAAACAACCGCAACCGGGCCGGTGGCAAGTTGCCGGCTCGACCCGAATAACGAGGCTACCAGCGGCGGCAAAAAGGCTGCATACAGACCGTAGTAAGCCGGAAGGCCGGCCAACTGCGCATAAGCCATCGACTGCGGCACAAGAACCAGGGCAACAGTTATTCCCGAAATAAAATCCAAACGGAAATGATGTACTGTGTAACCCTTAAACCATTCCAGAAACGGCAGGAATCTTGCCATAACGGACCTGCGCGAATTACGATTACTATTGGACATTGACCTTCTTACCTTCGCCGCACAGCCGCATCAGGTGCCGATGTCTTAACCCGGTCAAATAACCGCCGGATAGTCCTGAGAGTATTGAATTGGCCTTCACACACAAAACTGTTTCATTTTCAATTCTCTGAAACCCAAAGCTTTAAACTATGGCATTATCCCCAACATGGCAAGTCAAATTTCAAATTCAATAGCGACTGCAATGATTTTCAATTATCCCTCGAATTTCTATCATTAAATATTGAGGATTATAAAAATCGACGAAAAAATCTTTGACGTTATTTCCGGATAAAATACCCGATTCTGACTTGCTAAAATATTTAAGTAATATTATTTTCAACCATGGGCAGCTCATTGGCTGGAAAGGGATGTACCCGTGGCAATAATTTCTATTTTTAGCGGTTCGTTTTGCCGGGGCGAAGAAATCGCCGAAAAAACGGCTCAAATCTTTGATTACAAAAGAATCGATGATATTCTTATCACCGAGACAAGCACCGCGTTCGGTATCCCGGCTAAAAAATTGGAGCAGACTCTTCAGGGAGAGGTTTCAGCCTTAAATAAATTCACCCGGGAACGAGAAAAAAATATCGCATTTCTCAAGAGGGTTCTGGCAAAGCTTGTCGCCGATGGCAACCTGGTCCTTCACGGCCCGGCTGTGCACCTGTTGCCGCGAAATATTTCTCATATACTGCGTGTTTGCGTTATTGCCGATTTCGCCTATCGTGTCGAGCAGGCTGTCGCTTCTTTGTCAATCACAAAGGGAAAGGCCGAGGGGCTGATTCGCGGTTATGATACGAAGATGCGGCAATGGACCGGCCGTATCGCCGATGCCGGGCCCTATGACTCGAAGCTGTACGATATTGTCATCCCGATTCATGATACGCCAGTCGAGCAGGCCATGGAACTGATAAAAAAATATGCCGAAAGCGACCAGTTGAAGACAACGCCAAGATCAAAAATGGCGGCGGATGATTTTCTGCTGAGTACCGGGGTTAATCTTAGGCTGACAAAGGCGGGCTATGATCTGGAAGTCTTTTCCGAACAGGGTAATGTGACTTTACTTATCGATCATGAAGTGATCCGCATGAAACAGCATCAGGAGAAACTGATCCAGATCGCCCGGGAGGTTCAGGGAGTGGCGGATGTCCAGGTCCGCCCGGGTCCAAGGTTTCAGTCATCTTCCACCAATCCATGGGCCAATATCGATCTGCCTCCCCGGATTTTGCTTGTCGATGATGAAAAAGAATTTGTCCAGACACTTTCCGAAAGACTTCAGACACGTAATCTC
>JBFMFJ010000547.1:0-2035 GCA_040752235.1 Candidatus Zixiibacteriota bacterium
TATATCCAGATTGCCCGAAGGTTCATCGGCAATGACTATTCTTGGTTTATTGGCCAGCGCTCGCGCCACGGCCACCCTTTGCTGCTCTCCTCCGGAGAGTTGATTAGGCATATGATTCATCCGGCCGGAAAGTCCGACATCGGCCAACAATTCGCGGGCGATTTCATCCGCTTCGGAGCGGCTTTTATCGGCAATCAAACCGGGCATCATGACATTTTCCAGTGCCGTGAAATCTTCCAGAAGATATTGCTGCTGAAAGACAAAACCGATATTGGTATTGCGAAAACGGGCCAACTCGGTTTCGCTTTTATCGCCGAATATTTCTCCGTTCACCTGCACCGTGCCTTCAGTCGGCCGGTCCAATCCGCCCAGAACATGCAGCAGAGTCGATTTTCCGACACCTGATTCACCTACAACGGCGACCATATCGCCTTCATCCACTTCCAGATTTACCCCCTTCAAAACTTCTAAAATACCTTCGGTGGTTTTAAAATTTCGGTGGATATTCCGGGCCGCGAGGAGATGGTTTTTTCCGGTTGCTTCCAATTCAAATATTCTCCCTTATCCCTAAGTCATCTATTAGTATATAACTATTTTCGCCAAAATCGTCAAATTATTTAGGCCGCGCAGTTAAATCACCTAAATTACTTACGCAGAACATCAATAACGGATTGATTGGAGGCTCTCATGGCAGGGTACAAAGCTGCCAGAAAACAAATTACAATTGTTATGCCTCCGGATAAAAGAAAGTCAAAAGGATTGACCTTAATAGGCAGGTAATTTATGAAGTAAAGGTCGCCGGGCAACGAAATCAGAGCATATTTGTTCTGAATCCAGGAGGCGGTCAAAGCTATTGTCCAGCCGAGGAATATGCCGATCCCTCCTATTACCAAGCCATTATATATAAAAATTCTTCGAATCGAGCCTGCGGTTGAACCGATCGTCTTCAGAATTCCGATTTCGACCCGCTTTTCCATAGCCAGCATGACCAGTGTTGAAATAATCGAAAAAGCGGCCACAAGGACAATCAAAATAAAGCCTATAAACAGCAATTTTTTCTCAAGCGATATCCAGGTAAAGAGATTTTTGTGCAATTCATTCCAGGGGACTATCTGATAATCATAACCGAGTCTTGCGATGATGGCCGGGGCGACCTGTTCGGCCAGATAAATATCGGTTAATTTTAAATGAACCGCCGTTACTTCATCATCCATCTTAAAGAGATCCTGCGCCGCTTTCAATGAGATATACCCGAGCTGGGCATCGAATTCATACATACCGGTTTCGAAAATACCGGTGACATAAAACTTGGCCACCCGGGGCCGGGTATTGCGGCGGAGATCTTCACCTCGCAGGGAATAAAGGACGATTGGATCGCCCACTGTGACACCGAGCCTGTCGGCCAGAGTTATACCCATGACTATGCCATAGCCTTTATCGGTACTGTCGAAAGGCGGAATCTCAAATTTGTATTCGCCGCGGATAATATCATCGGCGATATTGGCGGTCCGTCTTTCCATATCGGGATCAATCCCGCGGACGACGATGCCGTCCCCGGCTTCCTCCGATGAAATCGCCGCTTTGTAATAAATGAAGGGCGAGGCCGCGACGACATCATCAATCCCCTCGACTTTTTCAACCACGTCACGATAATCGGACATGGTCATGGAATTGCGGGGGAAAATAGTAATATGCGAGGTCGTCCCGAGAAGACGGGTACGCAGTTCGGTTTCGAAGCCGTTGTGCATCGACATCACGAAACAGACCACGGCCACACCGAGCGTGACGCCAAGAGCGGTAATCCAGGTCGAGACCGAGGTAAAAAACCGGCCGGAGCGCAAATACCGGCCGGCGATATATCGTTCGTATTTCATTTTTTATTCCGGGCGCATTTGCGGGAAGAGGATAACATCGCGGATCGAATGGCTGTTGGTCAGAATCATCACGAGCCGGTCGATACCGAATCCCAGCCCGCCGGTCGGCGGCATACCGTACATCAGTGCCGTGATATAATCTTCATCGAGCTGCTGTGCTT
>JBFMFJ010000548.1:0-2024 GCA_040752235.1 Candidatus Zixiibacteriota bacterium
TTAGCCTTAACCGGAATCTTGGTCATCCTGGGTTTTATCGGATTCTGGAATACTTTGAAACTGTGGACATTGTCCCAGGATGATAAGGCCAAGATGGAAGAAGTCAAGCCAGGTTCGGTCAGCGAACTTGAGCGCAAAGCCATGCGCCTCGGCCTTGATTTGCAGGGCGGCATTCATGTCGTTCTTCGAGTGGAGATGGAAAAGCTTGATCAGACGGCCCGCGAGGAAGCGGTCGACCGTGCTATCCAGGTTATCCGCAACCGAATTGACTTCACCGGCGTTACCGAGCCCATTATCCAGAAACAGGGTAATGATCGAATAATTGTCGACCTCCCCGGCTATACTGATGCCGACCAGGCGGAAGACATTATCGGACAAACTGCTCAGTTGGAATTCAAACTGCTGGAGACATATGACAATGTCCAGATGATACTGAGCAAGATTGATTCAACGGTAATTGAAGTCAGGAAATCGGATACTGTCAAAGCGGAAGCAAAACCGGCAGCGGAAAAGACCAAAGCAGAACCCAAGACAGGTGAATCCACACCGGTGGATCTGGAAGAGAAGGAAGATGATATTCTTGCGGAGTTGATGGGTTCGGACAGCGGCGAGGTTACCGATGATATGCTTTTCGACAGTGAAGAAAATCCGTTCACTCAATATCTTGAACCGTTTTTGATTAACGACAAGACGAATACCCCATGGCCCGGTTATATTGTAGCAGCCAAAGACCGCAAGGCGGTTGAGAAAATGCTCGAAATGCCCCAGGTTCAGAGGGTCATTCCGGCCGAAATCCAGTTCGCCTGGTCGACTCGCTCTGACATCCGTCAGGCTTACGAAGTTTATTATCTCTATGTTTTGAAATCAAAAGTGCAGTTCCTGGGCAAGTATCTTGAGAGAATCAAACTTGGCCGAGGACAGTTCCAGAATCACACGGTCGATTTCAAACTTTCCGGCCGTTCTTCGGCGGCCTTTGCCCGCCTGACCGGCGCCAATGTCGATAAGCCCCTGGCTATTGTTATCGACAACAAAGTGGAATCGGCTCCAATGATTAATTCGAAAATCCGCAAGGATGGACAAATTACCATGGGTTCCGGCGCTACCCTGGAAGATGCCAAGAAACTTTCGATCGTACTAAAAGCGGGTGCTCTTCCTGCTCCGGTCGAAATTATTGAGAAAAATGTCGTCGGGCCTACCCTTGGTTCCGACTCGATAAAGAAGGGGCTTATGTCATCCGTCCTCGGATTGATTGTGGTTATACTTCTTATCGGGATATACTATCGAGTTTCCGGCATTATTGCCGATGTTGCGCTTTTATTTAATATTTTCTTCCTGCTGGCGGTCATGGCCGGTCTGAAAGCGACCCTGACCATGCCCGGTATAGCAGGTATTATTCTGACCATCGGTATGTCACTGGATTCTAATATCCTTATTTTTGAGAGAATCCGTGAAGAATTGAGGACCGGCAAAACCGTCAGGGCGGCTATTGATGCTGGTTACAGCAGAGCCTTGCTGACCATTATCGACAGCCATGTAACTACTCTGATCACGGCCGGCGCGCTCTTTATATTCGGCTCAGGTCCCATCAAGGGATTTGCAGTCTCCCTCTTCTGCGGTGTAACCATCTCGCTTTATACGGCAGTCGTTATAACAAAGACAATTTTTGATATTCGTAAGAGCTATAAGACTCTTAGCATATAAGGAGAAATATCGATGTTCAGGATATTAAAAGATACACATATAAATTTCATCGGTCATCGCGGAAAAGCCTTCATTCTTTCCGCGTTGCTGGTGATGCTTGGCCTGTTCGCCTTTGTTATGGTGGTGCTGGACAAGGCCAATATGGGGATAGATTTCGCCGGGGGTACAATGCTGCAGGGGAATTTTGACAATCCCATTAACATTGCTGATTTGCGTAATGCCGTTGTTTCCGGCGGATTTCCTGAGGCCTCAATTCAGGAATTGGATCGATCCGAAGTAGGAGTCTATAATTCATACATGATTCGTGTCAAAGAGACCGCGGC
>JBFMFJ010000549.1:0-2008 GCA_040752235.1 Candidatus Zixiibacteriota bacterium
TATACCAATTTTGACTGGCAAGTTATGGAAACGGAGCATTTCCGGATTTATTTTTACACCGAAGAAGAGGAACTCAGCGAAATAGCCGCACGAATTGCGGAAGACGGGTACAAGCAGCTTGCGGCCAAATTTAAGCATGAAGTCTACAGGAAAATTCCTCTTATCATCTACAGTTCACCCAATTATTTCGCGCAGACAAATGTCATATCAAGTCTTTTGCCGGAATCGGTGGGTGGTTTTACAGAATTTCTCAAGGGGCGTGTCGTCGTACCCTTTCATGGATCATATGCCAGCTTCGCCCATGTCATTCGGCATGAACTTGTTCATGTTTTCAGCATTTCCAAACTGGAGTCGGTGATGTCCCGGCAAAGGCTGGCCCGGCTGGCCTCGCCGCCGTTGTGGTTTATCGAGGGAATCGCCGAGTACTGGTCCACCGAACGGGACAGTGAAGCGGATATGATTCTCAAGGATATGGTGCTTTCCGGGAGGCTTTATCCCATATCACGGTTGTATGAGATTTCCGGGACTTTTTTCATGTACAAACTAGGGCAATCCATATGCGAATTTATTGATGAACACTACGGATCCGATAAACTGGTCCTCATTTTTGAAAACTGGTGGAAGGGAGGCAATTTCGAGGAAGTCATCCAGAATACGCTGGGTGATAAACTGAAAGATGTTTCCGACAAATGGGAATATCACCTGAAGAAAAGATATTTTCCGGAAATCGCCGACGGCGGTCTGGCCAAACAAGAGGCACGGCAGCTTACCAAGGATGGCTATTCTCTAAAAGGCGTTCCCATTGAATTAAAGGACGGTGACAAATCCGGGGAGTGGATTATATTCCAGGCAAACAAGCGGGGATATTCCGGAATCTACATGATGCCGCCGGCCGGCGAAAAAAAGAAACTCTACACATTGCTCAAAGGTGGTCGGTCGGCCAGCTTCGAATCATTGCATCTTCTGCAAAGCGGTATTGACGCCAATAACGATGGCATGATTCTCTTTTCCTCCAAATCCAAGGAAACCGATGTCCTTTATTTGTATGATCTTCAAAAACGGCACGTCAAAGAGAAGTATTATTTCCCCGAACTGGCGGCGATATCATCACCCCGATTTTCGCCGGACGGCAGCCATGCCGTTTTCGGCGGCGCCAGGCGTTCCGGGATTACCGATATCTATACGGTAAATCTCAATACCGGTGATCTGATGCGTATCACCAGTGATTTTTATCTTGATAAAGATCCGGTTTATACGCTTGGCGGCGATTCCATCATTTTTGCGTCGGATCGCTGCGCGGATGGGGATACCGGTGCTATAAATCTTTACATTATATCCGCCACAGGCGGATCGCCCGGACAATTGACCTCGGGCCGCTGGCGGGATATTACGCCCGATGTGGCCGAGGAGGGGATTTACTTCTCATCCGATCGGGATGGTTCCTTCAATCTCTATCGGCGCAATGATGATGGCTCAATAAACAGGTTGACCGCTCTTCTGACCGGAGCCTATGATCCCCGTTTGACTCCCGACAGGAAAAGTCTGCTGTTTTCGGGATACCAGGACTTCGGTTCGCATATATATCGTGTCGACATCAAAGACAGTATGACGCTGGCCGCCGATTCATTTCCGAGCGGAACCGGTTTATGGCGGCCGGGCAAGCTCAGCAGTTCGAAATACAAATCATCGGTCCGGTACAAATCGGAATATTCGCTTGATATCGCCCAGTCAGCCATTTCATATGACCCGGTTTACGGCTCCCTGGGCGGTCTGCAGGTGGCGGTGTCAGATATGCTCGGTGATAATGCCTTTTACTTCATTCTCACCAATACTGCCGAGACGAAGGATGATTTGCTCTCCAGTTTTAATTTCGCCGTAACCTATCTTAACAAGAAACATCGACTGAACTGGGGCCTTGGTTTATATCATCTGTATGATGAATACTACAATGATTATGACGGTTATTACTTTGAGCGTCAACTGGGCGGATTAGTCTATGTCAATTACC
>JBFMFJ010000550.1:0-2000 GCA_040752235.1 Candidatus Zixiibacteriota bacterium
GGGCATTTGGCGGAAATTATCGCCGGGACCAGCCTTTTGATATGCAACGACTCGGCCCTGGCCCATATTGGCTCCGCTGTCGGCACGCCGGTAATTGCCATCTTTGGCCCGACGCATCCGACACTCGGTTTTTGGCCGCGCGGATTGCGTGATTGCATCCTGCAGGTAGACGAACCATGCCGCCCTTGTTCATTGCACGGCAAACGAAGCTGCTACCGTGACCGCCAGTACTGCTTTGAGCGAATATCAGTGAACGACGTCCTTGAAAAAGCGATGAATGTAATAAAATCGAATGCCGGTGGGGAAAAGGCTCTTTTTGTCGACCGGGATGGAACTTTGATTAAGGAGAAAGGATATCTCCGTGATCCCAATGAAGTGGAGCCGGAATTTAAGGCTGTTGAGGCGATAAAAATGGCGCGAGAAGCGGGTTATAGAATAATCGGCCTTACCAATCAGTCCGGTGTTGCCAGGGGTTATTATGACGAAGACACTGTGCATCGGGTCAATCAGAGAGTCCTTGATATTTTTTCTCTAAAAGGTGCGCCGGTCGATGAAATATTATACTGCCCTCATTATATAAAAGGCGAATTGCCTCAATACGCAATAGAATGTATTTGCCGCAAGCCGGCGACAGGGATGCTCGAATTGGCCAGTCTGCGCCATAATATAAATCCTTTCAATTCCTTCGTAATCGGAGATAAGCTGACTGATGTTCAGCTGGCCGCCGTTTCCGGAGGACGCGGGATCCTTGTCAGGACAGGTTTTGGAAAACAGGAAGAAAAACTGCTGCAGACACCTTATGTTCTTGCCCCGGAAATAATTACCGAAAATTTCCATGAAGCCGTAAAATATGTAGTGGGGGGCGGAGGAAACAGCGGCGATGATAGTTGATGCGGCATATTCGGAAATTCTTGGGGACGGCAAAGTCCGCTGTCATCTTTGTCCCGCCGAATGTCTCCTGACGGAGGGAAAGGTCGGAATTTGCGGCTCGCGTTTCAATTCCAATGGTCGATTGGTGGTCGACAATTTCGGTGAGCTGGTCTCCGCCTGCTATGATCCGGTCGAAAAAAAACCCTTATATCATTTTTATCCCGGGAAAGCCATATTTTCAACCGGTCCCAACGGCTGTAATCTAAAGTGCAGCAACTGCCAGAATTGGGAAATATCTCAGGGGCATGTCCCTACTCGATTCGTGGCGCCGCCGGATTTAGTCAAGCTGGCCGGCAGAGACGGGTCCATCGGAGTTGCCTATACCTATACTGAGCCCCTGACCTGGTTTGAGTACATCATAGAGGCCGGAAGATTGATCAAAGATGCCGGCTTGAAAAACGTTCTTGTTACAAACGGATACATTAATGAAAAGCCACTCCTGGAATTGCTGCCCTTGATTGATGCCGCCAATATTGATCTGAAAAGCATGAAACCGGATTTTTATAAAAGAGTCTGCAAGGGCAAGCTTGATCCCGTGATTGACAATATCAGGCTGTTTTATAAGGCAGGAGTGAAAATCGAAATAACCAATCTGGTTATAACGGGTTTAAATGATTCGGATGGCGATTTCGAGACCTTAAGTGCCTTTGTAGCCTCGATTTCGCCGCAAATTCCATTGCATTTTTCCGCCTATTATCCGACCTACAAGATGAATAATCCGCCGACGCCGGTGTCCAGGCTGATACGGGCTTATGAGATTGCATCAAGGAAATTGGACTTTGTTTATCTGGGCAATGTCAGAATCCCTGATCGCTCGGACACTTTTTGTCCACGATGTAAAGAACGGCTTATTTGTCGAAGCGGTTATCATGTCGAAATCCTCATGCTTGAAAAAGGGAATTGTAAAAATTGCGGTTATGATTTGGGCATAATCCGGTGAAAACCGTCTTATTGTAAGAAAATGTTTAGACATACTTCATTAGGGCCGATAAAATATTAATGTGTCACCGGTTGTTGCGCGACGGATATCCGACGGGAACCGGCCAATCGGGGCACTTGTTTTTTATGAT
>JBFMFJ010000551.1:0-1988 GCA_040752235.1 Candidatus Zixiibacteriota bacterium
ATGTCCCTTCCGCGACAAGACCATCGTCATCGCGGCCGTCAATGTCGTCTTACCATGATCGACATGTCCAATCGTTCCGACATTAACATGCGGCTTCGTCCTGATAAATTTCTCTTTGGCCATGTGTCGAAACACCTCCCCAACAAGCTATAAATAATTTTAACAGCCCAAGACCGGGATTGAACCGGTGACCTCATCCTTACCAAGGATGTGCTCTACCGACTGAGCTACTTGGGCCTCATTAATTTTCAGCACCAAAAATAAACGTACCTCGCCATTTTTTGGCGAGCCCTAAATATATCCCCCGCAACACGTATGTCAAGAAATATTTGGCAAAAGATAAAAAAATATTCACATTTTTTAAAAAAAGATTGTTCCCCCATGCCAGAACATCTCTCCGGTATAACTTTATAAATGTCGGGCTGTTCCAAAATATCTTTAGAAAAATGGTGAAAAATTGCACAATTTCACAAATAATAGCCCTTTGCCTGGCCAAAGCTGTCCATTGAAACAGCTCCTCGGCATGATTTACCGAGCCCGAAATTCCCATCAGGATGAAAAAGGTGGCTTCCGCTCAGGTTTAACCGCGCCAATAAGACGCAATGGCAACAGCATTAGAAGACTAGTTATGTTGTAATATAACAACAACATAACTAGCATTAAACTTTCCACAGATCGGGAGCCTTGTCCTTGATCCCGAGAAACGAAGGGCGCTCCTGGCGATTTAAGGGCCATTTAAATAGGTGGCAGCCTCAAATGAGTCTTTATAAAAAGACTCATTTGGGGATGCGTCTTAACACCAGAATAGTCTCCTGGAAAATTAGTTGATTATTATATATAATGGTGGGAATGCCGGCTAATTCAGTACATAAGAAAAAGCGGGAGACGGGGCTCGAACCCGCGACCAACAGCTTGGAAGGCTGTGACTCTAGCCAACTGAGTTACTCCCGCTTGAAAGCCATTAACTATTATAATGACTCTTCTTTATAACGCGCTCGGGGCTAAAATATATCGCCGCCCCGGTTTATGCAAGAATATTTTTGGGGGATATATATAATTGTATGGCCGGATTACGCCGCTTTCACTGATTTATATATATAAATCCCGATTGTGCCAAAAACTATTACCAGGAATATCGGCAGAAAAAGAACACCCAATCCCTCGCATCGACCAAGTGCAACCGCTATTGAAGCCCAGTTTATCAGCGTGAATACCCAGATCAGCTCCGCCTTGAGAATGGCCATAAACTGCCGCGCCATGCGATATTGCCGCTCGACATTTTGCTCCGTGATTTTAATCAGATAATTGGCGTATTGCGGAAAACGACTGACAATCGTGAAAAGCGCATAAAGAAAGAGCGACACCAGCGGCAAAACAATCAGAAGACCTTTACCACTCCAGGCATCCGGCTTGCCGCTCATGCCGAAATGACTGGGCACTTCGTCTGGAAGACTCGTCCAGTAATTGATTATCAGAAAGATGGATAAAAGCAATCCGGCGGCGGCAACCAACTCGAAGGTCTTCTCCACACCGGTATATGGCAACTTGATTGTAGGACGATCAGGCTTTTCCATACTGATTAATTCCAGGCTAAATAAAATATAGTTTTTTTGAACTATTGATCAAACTGCTGCTAATGCCGATTGTTGCGGTCGGTTTTTTTCAATAAGGCCGCTTTTTCGTAATCGACCACCGGCAGTCTCCCCCAGTGGAGTTTCCGCCGAAGAATATCATAAAACGAGAACTCTTCGAACTTGATAAATTTGACCACATGCCCGGCGCGGGTTATCTTTATAATGCCGGTCGGCGAAAAATTGGTCGCCACCTGCCCGTCAACTGTCAGGTTGGCATTGCCATGCTCCGAACGGATACGTACTTCAAGCGTTACATCAGCCGGAAATACCATCGGCCGCGAGGTTAATGAAAAGGGCGAAATCGGGGAGGCGATAAAGGCATTCATGTTGGGATTTAGAATCGGCCCGCCGACC
>JBFMFJ010000552.1:0-1983 GCA_040752235.1 Candidatus Zixiibacteriota bacterium
CTTCCCTTCTCGCGACAGGCCAGTGCCAGAAAGAGTGTAGAATAGCCGGCGCTGGTTCCGATTTCGATCATCGTGCCATCCGGAGCATTAGCCGCCATTATCGCCAGGAACATTCCCGTCTCTCTGGGAACCTGTCGCAGCCGCTCCAGTTTCGGGGTTCCATCGGTTCGGTCGCGCTTGTCGATCTCCTCCAGCCGCCGCATCTGTGTCAAAATTGTATCAGGTATATTAGGAAACATTCACACTCCTCATGAAGACCGTCAATTAAAAATACCCCCGGCAGGATTCGAACCTGCTACCCTCTGCTTAGAAGGCAGATGCTCTATCCTAATGAGCTACGGGGGCATAGGATTCCCGAGTCCAGAACCCGGTTTGTATATATTCTTTACGGCGGCAAAGATAATTATTTTAGCTCGGCTTGGCAACAGGAAATTAAAAGAGAGCCCGGATTCCGCCGGCTCACTAAACCGCCCCGGTTCAGCAGATTACAGAAATAAAAAAGGCCCGCGCCGGTGTGCTTTTTTAATTAAACAAATACCTGAAAGGATACGTTCATCCTCTGAGGGCTCATTTTATCACAAATCCAACAGGAGGGAAATTATGGTCAAAGCGCTAAAAATCCTTAGCCGACCGGTATTGAACGGCCTCTTTCTGGCCGTGATAATGCCGGTCTCATTTCCGGGCGGGGTAACCGGGGTCGCCGCCCAGACGCCCGACTTCGATATCGTGAAATCGTATAAGGCCGATGTTTTCGGCATTCTGGCGGTCGATATCGACTATGACAACTACACCGATATAATCTATAGCGGTATTTTATATGACTCCATGTTTATCTCGTACGGGAAATCGGACGGCACATTCGAAACGCCCGCCTTTTACCTAAATGCCTCAGCCGCTCCTATGGTGACGGCATTTGTCAATGCCGACACGCTTCTGGATATACTGGTCGCCACCTGGACCGAGCTGTATGTCATGCTCAACAACGGCGACCGGACCTTTTCGGTTACGACTCTGCCGGGAACCGACAATTTGGGCGGAGTGGCCACCGCTTTCTTTAATGATGATGCCTATTTGGATATTGTTGCGGCCTCCGACAAGATTCATCTCGGCAACGGATCCGGCGGTTTCCCGCAAACCATCACTCTCCCCTTCATTTTCAAGACCGCCTATGTAAGCGACTTCAACAACGACGACATCCACGATCTGGTGGCACTTGAAGAAGACGGTGACGGGGCCATTTATCTGAATGATGGTGACGGCAATTTCACCCAATCCGCCACTTTTTCGCTGGGAGAAGTCACGCTGGCGGTCTCGACATCGGAGTTTATCGCCGATTTCAATCATGACGGCAATGCCGATTTCGCCTTTGTTTCACCCATCGACTACAGCGACAGCAGCTATATCACTATCGGCTACGGCGACGGCACCGGCGGTCTGGCTGGTATGGACACTCTCAAGGTGCTCGGGACATCACACAGCCTGTCCATCGCCGATATCGACCGGGATAATAATCTCGATATCGCCGTGTCGGTTTCATATTCCAACTCGGTGCAGAATCTTGAAGTGTTTTTGGGGGACGGTTCCGGAAATTATTCCAACGCCTACCAGTTCAACTGGGGCACCGATCATATTGCTCATGCCCTGGCGACCGGGGATATCGACCGCGACGGCAATCCCGATTTCATCTCCGGCACCTGGGCTGAGATTCTGCCCGAAATGCACACCGACAGCATGATGATTGCACTCAACCTGGCCGATGATGAGGAAATCCTGCCGGCCTCGATGACCACCACCGGATATTCCAATGTATCGCTGGAATTGACAAACCCGGGCGGTTACATGATATCGAAATATTGCCAGACGGTCGCCGGGTCGGAATACTGGCAGCTTGACGTTGATGGTGATAATTATATCGATGAGCGTGCGGTTGATTACAACATGCAAAACGGCGAGTACAAAATTGTTATCAGGCCTCGTCTGACC
>JBFMFJ010000553.1:0-1973 GCA_040752235.1 Candidatus Zixiibacteriota bacterium
ATCGAGGCCGAACACCGTTCCGATCTTGCGCGAAATGAACCCCGATATCTTCTGACTGGTGAGCATCTGTGCTCTTTCGGTCAGAGCGCCTTTGCTGTCGGAGTCTTTGCCCGTCAGCTGACTGCGGGTGGCTCCGAGCGTCAATAGCGCAACAATATCGGCTTTATCAAGCAGCGGGTCCGATGTAATATCAACGGCAAGTTCATTCAATTGTCCTTTTGCCGACAGGGTAATCAGGTATGAGGTAGCTTCCATAGCCTGGTAGCTTTTTATGGTGGCTTCGGCGCTGAGGTTAATCTCCGGATTGAATGTATTGGGATCAAAGAAGTACACGGTGCCTTCCTTGATCTGGAATTTGCGATCGAGGTACAACAGATAGCCTTCCTCGATACTGACTTTCCCTGCAAAATTGGGCCGCCCCGGGCTGCCGATAACGCCAAGTTCGGTGCGAAGTCTCAGCCGGGCCAGGTTGTTATCGACCCAGAGATTGTTGCTCTCACGGATACGGACATTAAGTTGTGTGTTCTCCAGAATGGCGGGTAACTCATATCGTGTTTGTTCCACCGATTGCGCCCAGGGAAGAATCGACTGCGGCCGGAAATTGGCGGTCAACCGGGATTCTCCGAATTCCATGTCACCGTCGAAAAGGAAATATTCTCCGCTGCGTTTGTAAGTGAATTTCCCCGAACGAATATTCAGGATATACTCATCGGGGCTGTCAATATAAACGGTGTCGATGGCAAACCGCATATCGATATCGGATATTTCTCCCATTTCATGTATTAAATTTCCGTTTCCCGATATTTTCCCCCGACCGGGAATCAGTGATAGTGTATCTATAAAAACCTTATCCCTGTTGAAGCGGGCATAAATAATGCCGTCTTTCAGCGGAGAGGGCATTTCTATAGGCCAGAATACAATCCCGCGCACATCAAGGTATCCATTTATTTCAGGGTCCTCCATTTGACCTCTGACATTCATCTCGGCTTTCAGGGTTCCGGCTATTTCTTTTGTTCCAGTCAGGAATGGTTTCAGTATGGCAAGGTCAATGTTGTCAGTCATCAGGGTCAGGTCGATACTGTCAGCGGATATTTTTCCCTTAATTGACATTTTCCCCAGATCAGCGAAACTGACAATAAAATCAGTCTTTACATCTTGTGCGCGGGAGAGTATCAAATTCCCATTAATTGTAAAAGTCTTTGCAAGAATAGTGCCGCCGGCATTATCAATGTTCAAAATCGAATCTTTGACCGCAGCTCTCATATGGATATTTTGTACCGGTTCGGAGACGGCGGATTGCCGGTAATAACCGTCCTGCAGTTCAAGCCAACCGGACAGATTCGGATTCGAGAGAATACCATTCCATTTTAGATCCAGTGAACCGACTCCTGACAACTCGGTGGTGCCATTCAGGAACGGCCTAAGAAGGGAGAGGTCAATATTTTCCATGCGGACAGCACCGGCTGTACGATTATTGCTGCCCGTTGTAAAACCGCTGCTGTCACGTGACAGTTCAATCATGGCGTTACCGTTCAGACTCTGCCTGTCACCATAGACGTCAAGCGATGATAATAAAAAGACATCCGCCGCAATCTCGGCCTTGACGATTACCGAATCAAGCGGGATATGACCGATCTCCGGTTTTGAAATGTGCGCCGAACATACCGCGCGCGGGTCATTGAAATTTCCTCTGAAGTCAAGGGAGAAGTCAAGCAGGCCGCTGGTAATAATATCATTCTGCAATATATTCGCGATTTGTTCCAGATGGAAATCGCGACCCGACATTTCAATGCTCATATTATTAGTATCAGCAATATCAAATGTCGTACTAATTATGCCGGCCGGCATCTGACGAACTTCTGCCGATGATGAATTAATGAAGAAATCAACCGACAGATTTCCTTTCATCCGGTCAATGTTCATGTATCCAATGGATACGGCCAGGAGAGAATCCTTATAGATATTTCCCTCCT
>JBFMFJ010000554.1:0-1950 GCA_040752235.1 Candidatus Zixiibacteriota bacterium
TAAATCCTGGAAGACAAGAATACCGATTTTAATACGCCCGTGAGGTGCATCGGTCTCTCCCCTTGTCTCAAGACCCTTCAGGACTATGGCGGTACTCGAGACAGACACAATAAAACCGATAAAAAGTGCCGATTGCCATGTCATGCCCGCAAATCGTGCTATTACAAAAGCAGCCAGCGTGCTCAGGCCGACCTGCAGAAAACCGCCGATAATAATCGGCCTCCAGAGACGTTTTAATCTTTCAAGAGATAATTCCAGACCTATCCCGAACAAAAGCAGTGCGACACCGACCTCGGCGATTATTTCAACCTGGTGGATATCATTTATAAGAGCGAAACCATGAGGCCCGATCAGCATGCCCGAAAATATAAATGCGGCTATTGAAGGAATCTTAAAACGATGCAGAATCGTTACAACCAGAACAGCCATGGCCAAAATGACCACAAAATCGCGCAGATAAACCAGATCAGCCATAAATACTTATCTCGCTCCGGGAAATGATCAAAAATTGAAAATCCAGACGGACTATTCTTTAAGTTTGATAATATCCTGTTCCTTGCCCAGGACGACCAGGATATCTTTCTCTTTTATCATGTGCTCGCCGCCCGGGGCGAATTCGAAATCTCCGGTTTTGGAATCCTTGAGAGCAATCACCTGGATATGATATTTCGTGCGGAGCTGCAATTCCATCAGTTTATGGTTTATGAAATCATCCGGAGGGGCCACTTCAGCCACATAGTATTCGCCCGTCAATGGCAGTTGGTCGATCAAATTAGCGCGCCCGAGCGAGTGCGACAGCCGGACCGCCATCTGCTTCTCCGGAATCAACGCTTCGGTGGCACCGACCTTGTAAAGTATCTTGGCGTGATCATCCGAATTGGCCTTGACTATAATTTGTGCAGCGCCAAGTTCCTTGAGGTGCAGCGCGATCAGAATCGAGGCATGAGAATCCTTGCCCGTTGACACGATAAAGCAATCATAATTCTCGACGCCAAGATTCTCCAGAAAACTGCGGTCAGTGACATCGGCAATAATAGCCAGATCGGCCGTATCTTGCAGCGATTGCACTTTAGCCTTGTCGACATCAATGGCGGTGACTTTGCAGTCGAGTTTCGACAACTCCCTGGCAACGGTGGCGCCGAAGTTTCCCAGACCTATCACAACGAATTTTTTCATAACACACCTCTAACCGACCATGACCTGTTCATCGAGATATATGATCTCGCCTCGTTTGGGTGGTCGGGCCAGTGTAAACACCAGGGTCAGCAATCCGACCCGGCCGGTGAACATTAAAAGAATGATAATGATTTTACCAAGACTATGCAAATGAGAGGTGATTCCAAGCGAAAGCCCCACCGTCCCGAAGGCCGACATCACTTCAAAGAATCCCTCCACGAACCAGCCGTGACTGAGTTTATGCGGAATCGGTTTTTCTTCCACGAACATGAAAATGACGAATAAAAATACTATAATCAGAATCGCCACAAGTATCACCGTCAGGGCGCGGTTGATGGAATCATTACTCAGTGATTTTTTGAAAACAGTTACTGACGAACGTCCCAGAAAGCGGTTGTATGCCATGGTTAAAAGTACCGCCAGTGTAGTTGTTTTGACACCGCCGGCGGTGGAACCGGGGCAGGCGCCGATAAACATCAAAATTATCGTAATCAGCAGACTCACTTCGGTCAGGTTGGTCTGAGGAATGGCGTTGAATCCCGCGGTACGGCTGGTTACGGCCTGGAAGAAAGCATTGCCCAAACCGTGGACAAAACCCATATTCCGGACAAAATCATTGCGATACTCGCCAATCATGAAAGCGGTCGTTCCAATCACAAGCAATGCGGCGGTGACACTCAGGCATAATTTCGTATGCAAGGAAAGTCTCAATTTTTTATTTCTGAATTTCGCGGCCAGTTCACTGATGACCGCAAAGCCAAGACCGCCCAGAAT
>JBFMFJ010000555.1:0-1949 GCA_040752235.1 Candidatus Zixiibacteriota bacterium
TCGAAAACGGCCATATTTTTATTACCGGGCGCAAAAAGAATATTATAGTCAGCGGCGGCGGGAAAAATATCTATCCCGAGGAGATCGAATCCGAGCTGAACCTGTCCCTTTATATTCTCGAATCGGTGGTTGTCGGGCGCACCAAAGAGAAAAAGGCGGGTGAGGATATCTGGGCCGTGATTGTGCCGGATATCGAGCAAATACAGGCGGCGGAAAACAAATCGGCCGCGGAAATTCCGCCGCAGCGGATAAGGGAAATAATTAAGGCTGAAGTCGATGCGGCCAACAGCCGCATGGCGGACTACAAACGTATCGTGCAATTTGAAATCCGTCTTGATGAATTCGAAAAAACCTCGACCAGAAAAATCAAACGAAGGTTTTATCAATAGAGATGGTCAAAACCGGCGAGATACGTTTCGAATCGAAAGGGTATTGTCATATTGTCAATATAACCGACCGGGTTGCGGCCGTGGTGCGTGAGTCCGGTATCAAGTCCGGTATCGTGACGGTTTTTACGCCCTCGGCGACATCGGGTCTGACCACCATCGAATTCGAGCCGGGATTGATGGAAGATTTGCCGGAGTTTTTCGAAAAAATACTTCCCTCCGATGTGCCGTATCATCATGATATGACCTGGCATGACGGCAATGGTTTTTCGCATATGCGCTCGGCGCTTATGGGGCCGGATATCACGGTGCCGTTCAGCGACGGCGAGATGCATCTGGGGACCTGGCAGAATATCGTCTTTCTTGATTTTGATAATCGTAACCGCAGCCGCCGGCTGATAGTACAGATAATGGGAGAATAGCAATGAATTTTACCGTAATTGAACGGGTGGGGAAAACGGCCAGAATACTGGATCAGACTCAACTGCCGACGAAGGTGGTTTATAAGCAATATGGCGATTATCGCGACATAATGGACTCGATCCGGAGACTGGAGATACGCGGCGCTCCGGCGATCGGCATTGCCGGCGCCTTTGCCGTGGCGGTGGCGGCGGAGATCAATGTCGAGATGAGTGTCGGGCAGTACAAAATCATCCTGGCGCAGGTGGCGCAGGAAATAAAGGCGGTGCGGCCGACGGCAGTCAATCTGGGCTGGGGCGTAGACCGGGTGGTGAAGGTTATCGAGGATTATCAGGGTGATAGTATAAAAGAATTTCGCGAATAGATCTGGGCTGAGGCCGAGGAGATCCTGAAAGAAGATAAAGAACTATGCGAGAAAATAGGGCAGAACGGCGCGGCTCTTATCAATGACGGCGATACGATCCTGACGCACTGCAACGCCGGGGCGCTGGCAACGGGCGGTATCGGGACAGCTTTGTCGGTTATTTATGCGGCCAAAAATCAGGGGAAGAAAGTCAAAGTCTATGCCGACGAAACCCGGCCGCTTTTGCAGGGAGCACGGCTGACCTCATGGGAGTTGATGCAGGAAGGAGTCGATGTCACTCTGATATGCGACAATATGGCGGCGATGGTGATGCGCCAGGGAAAAATCGATAAGGTGATTGTCGGCGCCGACCGCGTGGCCAAGAATGGCGATGTCGCCAATAAAATCGGTACCTATGGTGTGGCAGTGCTGGCCAAAGAGCATAATATCCCGTTTTATGTGGCGTTTCCTTATTCGACTTTCGATGAAAATATCCCGACCGGCGATGATATCCCGATCGAGGAGCGCTCCTCGGCGGAAATTACCGACTGGGGCGGAGTGCAAACAGCGCCGGATGGCGTCAAGGTGTACTCGCCCGCTTTCGATATCACGCCGCGGGCGCTGGTGACGGCGTATATAACGGATAAAGGTGTGACGCCGGGAGGAAGAGGGGAGTAGCGACTGTCTTAAATGTCAAGCATGATTTGGATTCCAACTCTGATTTTTTGCCAACAAGGAATTGATGATAGTCAGGAGTTTTCTCATGACTGCAACAATGGCGGTCATTTTGGCTTTTCCCT
>JBFMFJ010000556.1:0-1944 GCA_040752235.1 Candidatus Zixiibacteriota bacterium
CATTTCGATCGTTTTCGGCTACGTCTTCATGATGATGAACATCCCGCTGGCGATCAGCTTGATCATTTGCACGGCCATGGCCTTTGTCGTCGTGCGTTTTGCGGGCAAACCGGTGGGGCAGGGGAGTTCTCGGACTCGTGTTTCCAGAGAAATGGACGACATGGCCGCGGAGATCGCCAATTGATTTACGCGCGTAGGTGAAAAAAAGACAATACTTCTAATCTGCCCACGGGGGCACGAAGAGCGAGAAGATGTTTTCTCTTCGTCGATTTCGTGTTCTTCGTGGCGATTCATACTTCAACGTAAAACATGAATACCACGAGGGTAAACATCTCTTTTTTACGGAAGCTGTAGGGTGGGCACCGCCCACCGTCCGTCTATCCGGATTCAAGGATGGTGAGGGATTGGTAACGATTCTCTGGATGCCGGCTTTCGCCGGCATGACGCACCGCAATGATTACAATGTGACACGCGGCCTTGCATCAGTTCGCCAATGCTTGTCAGTAAACGGCCAATGCAGTCAAAGGTCCTTCCATCGTTTGATGTCCCAATCACCTGCCAAGGATTTGAACTCGTGAGACGGGCGAATTCCACCAACGATGATAGATAGTGCCCATACAGAAATGGCCAATTTGCCCGGATCTTTGTGTTGCGCGAAAAATTTCCTCGGAATATCAACCATATGCCTGCGGTTAAATTTTTCGCGCGCTTTGACCTCGATCATATTTGCCTATTTCTGGATGGACACTAAATAATTCTTTCAGTATTTGCCAAATTTTTCTTCAAATGCGGAGCTCAGCTGTTTTTGCAAATTTTTCAGATTCTCACCATCTGTAAACAGATCTGACAACTTGTCTTCATCTATCGTATCTTGGTCTAAATTTTCAATATATTCTATGTAATGACGCAGTGCATCAAGGAGCAATGCCACTTCGGAGTAAGATAGATTTAAAGATAGAGTCTCCATTGAATCCTCCTATGAAATCTTTATAGCGTATTCGCGTATTTTGTCCATCAGGGAATGAAATTCACTTAGCGGCATCATTTTTATAGGCGCAAGCATGTAGTGGTTTTCATGATTTGGACGTTTGTCAATGACCAATTTTATTCCAAATGGCAGTGGCGTCCCTTTTGGTATCCTCCATGTATTCTTTTTTGAGGTATCATACGTTGAAAACACACTGATGCCATTTCCATCGGCAATAATATATTTGATTCCATTCATATCTATAATTCTTGCATCTTTCATGGGACGTACATTGTCGAATCGAGGGCTAACACTATTGCCAAATCTATAAAGATTCAAAAAAACTTCTGTATAATCTGTTATATATATTTCTTCGGGTGTCAACTTTTATGTTCTCCTCTGCTCAATGCACGCTTATTGACGATTTTGAAACATTCATTTTCCGTAGCAGTGGTTTTAAACAAACCCGCAGACCCAAACCATGCGTTATGACCATTCCTTCAATTCCCAAATTACTCTATGTTACCTCCGGTTTACAGATCTTGCCCTGACTGTCATTTCGGATGATAATAGATATTGCATTATAATTTTTAAACTCATAACTTCCTTAAAATACAAAAATGTCCCCTTGTAACTTTTCTAAAGGTCTCAGCGAAGGAATCAGCAAGTTAGGTTTGCCCTCTCCGGAGAGATTGCCTCAGCCGACAAAAGGAGTATTGAGCTATAGAATAGATTATTGGCTTACAGCAGGAAAGGGTGCATGCGATCTACGAAGGTAATCTAATAATAGAAGGTAATAAGAACCGCGCCAATTTGGCAACATGTATTCCAGTTTTTGGTAAATAAGTCAATATTTAAAATGAAGGGAGATATATCGAGCAGTGTCGTATTAGCAGGCTTTTTCGATGTTGAGTTGGATCGAAACCAAAGTATAATTTGTCTTTAAAAAGACTTTTGGTCCAATATCTGCGTTGGAG
>JBFMFJ010000557.1:0-1937 GCA_040752235.1 Candidatus Zixiibacteriota bacterium
CTGAAAGAATATCCCCCTTTATGTACCAACATTATCGAAACTGATTAATATGACAGAAGGGATCCCGGCCGACTATGAGTCATCTTCCAGCGAATTCACAAAAACTGAAAGTTGTCAGAGGAATTTCGGTCGCAAAACCTCAATCGAATTTTGCCGCAAGGCTCATAATCTATTCATCAATATCGATACTATTGATCGATTTCACATATAAGTTCGCGGCCGGCATCAGCATTCAAAACCGTCAGGATTGTGTTCTCAATACGACATTGCCAAAATGGGCTTTCATGCTTTATGAGAACCTGATCGAACTTTTTCTAGTTGTTATCGTGGGCATTTTCGCTGCGGCATTGATAGAAAAATACTTTTCGAAGGTAAGACGCCTTATTCCACGAAATTGCATCACGGCCTTTATTTATGCATCGGTCATTCCTATTTGCTCATGCAGCGCCATACCATTTGTAAAAACTCTTGAAAACAAAATCCCGTATCGAGCGTTGATTACGTTCATAATCGCCGCGCCGCTTCTTAACCCGTATATTATCATCGTTTCAATGACTATTCTTGGTTATAAATATGCCGTTTTAAGAATCATCTGTTCTTTTATCCTGGCGATATCAACCGGATATGTTGTCGGTTTTTTTAGAGACCGCGGAAGCTTTGCTGACAGTCGCCATTGGGCGGGATGCGGCGGAAGCTCGGGATGCAGTCAGGTAAAGGAATCTGTCTTTTCGGCCAGCATGAACATTATAAAAAAAATAGCACCATATATTCTGGCCGCCGGTTTTATAAGCTTCCTGTTCGAAATGATCAATCCGGAAGGCTGGTTAAAAAGCATTGAGCTTAGTAATAGTATTCCGGGAACCATGGCCGCAATACTGATTGGAATTCCGATTTATTTCTGTAACGGGGCCGATGTTCTGTTTCTAAAACCATTTGTTCATCATGGCGCCATATCGGCAGGAACGGCAATGGCCTTTTCACTGACCTCGACCTCTATCTGTCTTTCCTCTTTTGTCATGCTTTTAAGGTACATAGGAAAAAGAAATACTATCATTATCCTGGCATCGATAATTCTGACAACTCTTCTCATGAGTATAATGATACAAATGCTACCAATTGATTTCTTTTCGGATATCAGGATGGGATGGATATAAAATAATATCTGAAGAGGGAAGTCGTACGGACTACACGGCGGATTGATCGGCCAGCATCTCATCAATCAGTTTGATTTCAGGAATCAGTCCCTTTTCAAAGGCACGTGAACGAGCCGTATGAAGCAACTCTTTTCCCTCGACTTTATCCCGATCCGTTTTGCCCTGATTCAGTAAAATTTCCCCCAGAAGTGCCTTTAAATGAATGGCCATTTGATCGTTGCCGATTTTCTCAATTTCCTGATATGCATCGTGCAGTTTTTTCAACCCGGTGCTGTAAAGCCCTTCACAGGCATTGATGGCAGCCAGTCCGGCATTGCTGAGGATCATGGCGGTTTTTTCGCCGATCTCACGGGATATAGAGAGCGCCTTGGTAGCATGATTTCGGCATTTTTCAAAATCTTTGCAGTAATAACAGATATTGACCAGGGCGAGATGTATATGCGCGATGTTTCTGCTCATATTGGATTTTTCCGCAATTTCAAGCGCCAATTGAAAATGCCGCACTGCTTCATCGATTTCGCGATTGAAAAAATATGCCGAGCCGATTTGCACCAGCGCATCCGTCTCCACCAGAGGGTGATGAATTTCGCGGGCAATCTCGAGGGCCTCGCGGGCGGCCTCGATGGCCGGTTCAGATTCGCCCAAGGTCAGTCTGGCCTGGCTGATATTGACCAGGGTCAAGGCATAGTTCCCGCGATCGGCCATATTTTTAAAACATAAGGCCGCTTGATCCAATAATTTCAGGCCGTCCTTGTACTTCCCGGTCAAAAGATGAATCAATCC
>JBFMFJ010000558.1:0-1934 GCA_040752235.1 Candidatus Zixiibacteriota bacterium
ATTAAAAACACAATATCAAGTAAATTTATTGAGCCGCTGGAATCGGCGTCTCCGGCCAGAAAGCTTATCGGCGCCGGCCCGGCTCGATACAGGTAGTTTATCAGGTAGATGACATCAAGGATGTTGTGTGCACCCGAATTGTCGGCATCGCCGCGCAAAGCGGATATGACAGCCACCTCGCCGGAATAGACCACCGGTCCGTAGCTGACGGACTGATTGGAAAGATTAATCACCTGGCTGTTGATAAATCCGGAATCCACTTCAATAATCGATCCCGGTTCGGCATCACCGGCAATCTCAAACAGCAGTCGTGCGACCTCACCGGAGCCGGGGGAAAGAAGAACGCCTTTCAGGGTCGTATCGGCCGTCAATTGAAATACCAACTGCCCGGTGAGAGTATCATTATACAACTCCGTGACAACATCAAATGACTTGGTCCGGCTGCCGGAGGAATACTGAACCAATCGAAAGGCGGCGTTGACATCGTATTTAACCGGTATAATAATGCTGTTTAATGTTTGCGAATTAACCAGATTGATTGACATGGTCGCCGTATCGCCGGCATTGGCCGCGCTATTGACGAATGTAAGAGTATCGGCCGTGACCGTTATATAGCCTTCTTTCAGCCGGGTAAGAGTCCCATCAGATGCTGATACAACCGTCAGTGTGACATCATAGCTGCCGGGGGTGTCATAAACATGCACCGGATTCACAGCGGTCGAAGAATCCCCGTCACCGAAGTACCACACCCTTGAAATCACACTTACACTCGAGCTGTCCTGGAAATTGACTGTAAGTGGTGCTTCTCCAACAGCGGTGCCGGCTGTGAAATTGGCGCCCCAGTTGAATGCCTGCAGGGCATCGGCTACGCCCCATCCATAAGCATTGTTCGGGGAATCGGCGTTGTCGGCGGTTTCCATCAAAGCTTTTCTTACCTGCAATGGTGTTAAGGCTGGATTGGCCGACAGCAGTACGGCGCAGGCACCGCCAATCATAGGCGTGGACAGTGATGTGCCGCTTTTATATGTGTAATATGTATCGCTGGTCCCCTCGGCGCAGCGGGTACTGACACCCATGGCGCATACCTCCGGTTTGGTCCGGCCGTCATAGGTCGGGCCTCTTGACGAAAAGGAGGCGATAATTTCGGATGAACTGAGTGCTCCAACGGCAACGATATCAAAGGCATCGGCCGGGGCGGTCAGGGTTCCGGAATCAGGGCCGGAGTTGCCCATGGAATTGCACACGATAATACCGAGGGCGGCGGCGGTACTGGCGGCGGCGCTGGTTATGGCCGTGACACCGTCGTAGTCGGAATAGGTGTACCAGTCAGAATATCCCAGCGACGCGGAGATTATATCGGCGCCCAGCGAATCGACCCATTCAAGAGCAGCCACCCAGTTATCTTCTTCCACGACCGTTTCGCTGCGCACATCCTCGGTTTTGGCCAGCAGGAATGACGCCCCATAGGCGGGACCGATAAGAGTGCCCGGCTCATAGCCGCCGAGTGTCGACCATGTCGATGTTCCATGATTCTGCGCCGTCGGAGTATCCTCGGCTTCATTCTGAGTGTTGCCATCGTTGAAAACAAAATCCCATTCATCAAGCAGTCTGCCTTCATTGACAATTTCGGTAAAGGCGGTATGAGATTTTCTGAAGCCGCCGTCAAACATGGCCACAATGACACCCTGGCCATTATAACCGAGCAGATGCATGGCCGGGACATTGATCATCTGATTCTGTACGTATGACTGCCCGTAATTGAGGGGCTCAGTATCTTCCGGCGATACTTTCAAACCTTCAGTTTGACTGTCATCGGTTGTCTCGATTATTGCCGGTCTTATGAAGACGGCGACAGGAGAAATCTTATAAACGAAGGGAAGATCCTTCACTGTTTCAAGCGTATTGAGATCGATTTCAAAACTGGCAGCGTTAAG
>JBFMFJ010000559.1:0-1933 GCA_040752235.1 Candidatus Zixiibacteriota bacterium
TGCTACCGGCATGACTGCCGACCGATCCGCAGAAGTCATTGAACGGGCCTCGATTCATATTAAATATGAAGGGTATATCAGAAAACAGGAGCGTGAGGTCGAACGGTTTCAGCGAATGGAAAACGAAATTATCCCTGAGGACCTTCCCTTCGAGAAGCTGACCGGCCTTCGCAATGAGGCGCGGGAGAAATTTGCAAAATATCGGCCGGCCTCACTCGGCCAGGCCGGACGTATTGAGGGTGTCACCACCGGCGATCTGGCGGCGCTTTCGATTCACCTCAAAAAGTATCGGGCCGGCCATTCGGAGGCCGATGGTCGCCAGAGACGGCTATGACCGATCAGATTCAAATTCCCATTTTTAATTCGGAAGAGATCCTTTCCAATTACCACTTTGCCGACAGGCTGAATCTTTATATTGATGAGGTTCTGGAATATAACAAAAAAGTCAATATTGTTTCACGTGAAACATCGGCGGCAGAGCTTCGAAAGATAGCGGCCGATTGCCTGGTCCCTTTCGAGTTTTTGGCGCCGCCTGGGGGGCATTTTTTTGATATAGGCTCCGGCGGCGGGTTCCCATCAATTGTTCTTCTTCTGGCCTTTCCCGGTCTGCGGGCGACTCTCTTTGAGCGGACCGGAAAAAAGGTTTCTTTTCTTAGGCGTTTTATAGAACAGTCTCAACTCTCCGCCGAAGTGATCAAGTCGGATTTTGTCGAGAACCATGGCCGGCAGGAACCGGGCTCATTCGATTTCGGCACCATCAAACTGGTCCGTCCGGATAAAAAGATTTTACGCGGTGCCATGGAGCTTCTCAGACCGGGCGCCGCTCTCATTTATTATGCTTCGGCGGAAAAAGCAAACAGTGAGTCTTTAGCCTCATTCAGGGCGGTTTCCCACCATTATTACCTCGATGACAGTAAGGCGCTTCGAGCCATAACTTTTTTTTCAAAACAATAAAAATATTTTGCTTGCGCAAAAGTCTTAAAAACGGTAACCTCTTCACGTAAAGTTAATAAAAACATTCTGTTGAGGTTTGTGTGGCAAAAGTTATTGCGGTAGCCAATCAGAAGGGCGGTGTCGGCAAGACCACCACCGCGATCAATCTGTCATCCTGTCTGGCGGTGGCGGAGAAAAAGACGCTGCTGATTGATATTGATCCCCAGGCCAATTCGACTTCCGGGGTCGGTTTCGATAAGATGAAAGTCGAAAGTTCAATCTATGATGTCCTGATTGGTCGCAAAAATATGGTCGATATTGTAATGCCGACAGAATTATCCTATTTCAATGTTGCACCATCCTCGATTTCCCTTGTCGGCGCCGAGGTCGAGATGGTGGGAATGATGTCGCGCGAAAAAATCCTGGCCCAGGCGCTTGCACCAATCATAGATATGTATGACTACATTATTATCGACTGTCCGCCGTCGCTCGGCCTGTTGACGGTCAACGCCCTGACGGCGGCGCACTCGGTGATGATTCCGATACAGTGCGAGTACTATGCGCTGGAGGGCCTGGGGCAATTGCTTCATACCATTAAGCTGGTGCAAAGCAATCTCAATCCCGGCCTCGAGATCGAGGGCGTTCTGCTGACGATGTACGACCGGCGTCTGAATCTCTCGCGCCAGGTGGCCGATGAGGCCCGGCGGTTTTTCGACAGCCGGGTGTACGATACCATCATCAATCGCAACGTGCGCTTATCGGAGGCCCCGAGTTTCGGCAAGCCGATCATTCTCTATGACATTCTATCGAGCGGAGCGGAAAATTATATGGCTCTGACCAAGGAGGTATTGAGTCGATGAGCAGTAAGATAGTATTGGGTCGCGGCCTGGATGCACTTATCCCGACCCAGGAAGACAGCACGGCCAGGGCCAACGGAACCTATCGCATGATACCCCTGGACAAGATTGCACCCAACCCGATGCAGCCGCGCCAGCAGTTC
>JBFMFJ010000560.1:0-1927 GCA_040752235.1 Candidatus Zixiibacteriota bacterium
GAAACGGGGATTCTTTCTTCGATCGCCCGCTATACCCCGATTCTTCTTGGTGTCTATCTTGCCGTAAAGGTGGCTGATCTGACCATTCGTGATGCCTGGCCGTACGTATTCGAGGGATCGGTGCAGTCAACCATGTTTATAATCGAAGTCATCGGCGGGGTGATTGTACCGATTTTGATGTTGAGCACGCCGAAGATCCGCAAGTCGGTCAGGGGCCTGTTCATTTCGGCGACACTGGTGATTGTCCTGGGAGTCGCCCTCAACCGTATCAATGTCTTTATTGTCGCCTATGAGCCGCTTTACACCACCGGAGTCTATTTCCCGTCAATTATTGAGATCATGGTGACGGCAGGATTAATATCGCTCCTGGTGCTTGTTTACAGATTCCTTGTCATGAATCTGCCGATTATTTCAATTCCCAATGGTGACACGGTTCTGGTAGGATCGGACGGCACGAAGATGCTTTTAAATCTTAATAGAGATAAGGTAAAATGAATATAAATAAATTCTTCAAAATTCTCCTCATGGCAACGCTGATATCGGCGCCCGGTTTTTTTGCGCCCAATGCGACCGCACAAACTCAGCAAATGGGATCGGCCGCGGAGTTGAATTGTACTGAATGCCATACATGTGATGTTCCGACCATGAGGACGCCCTGCCTGAAATCATGTCCGCGAGGTATCATGGTTCATCAGACCAGCGAGCACCAGCTCGGCGAGGCGCCGGATAAAATTCTTCTCGATGACCTCGTCGATATATACAAATCTGTTCATTTCAATCATAAGCTTCATGCTCAGATGGCGGAGATGGGCGGCGATTGCGCTACCTGTCATCATTACAGCCCTCCGGGGCATATCCCGCCCTGCCGCGAATGCCATAGTCCCGACCCGGAATCGACCGATTTACAGAAACCGAACCTGAAGGGGGCCTATCATCGTCAGTGTCTGGCCTGCCATGCGGAATGGAGTCACGAAACAAAATGCGTGGTCTGCCATGTCCCCAATGATTCCGGAAATGTCTCGTCGGGTGCCGAGGACCCGACCGATATTATGGGCAAATCGCATCCCGTAATCACGGTTCCCATGAAGCGCGTTTATCATACGGATGAAAAGGAAGGGCCGGTCGTGACTTTCCAGCATAAAGAACATATCGACCTGTTCGGATTTCGCTGCGTTGACTGCCATCGCAAGGAAAACTGCAGCAACTGTCATGATTTACAGCAGACATCGAAAGTTGCCAAGACGCAGGAAGAGGTCCACGCCATCTGCAAAGACTGTCACGTCAGCGACCAGTGTACAAAGTGTCATGATACAAAGGAGCGCCCCGGATTTTCGCATAACAAGACCGGCTGGCCGTTGAATCCTTATCATAATAAACTGGATTGCTGGGCCTGCCATCCGACCGGAAAACGTATCGCGAAGATCAGCCCGATGTGCGAAAACTGCCATCAGGGATGGAATCGGGAGAATTTCCGCCATGCCGTGACCGGCCTTCAACTTGACGAGATGCATGCCGACCTTGATTGTGAAGACTGCCATGCCGGAAGAAAGTTTTCCGATGATCCCAAATGCGACGATTGTCATGACGACGGACGAACCGCGCAAAGCGCCCCGCCCGGAGTAAAATTAAAGCATTCGGGTATTTGATGACCCTGGGGTTGTAAGAAGGTTTGCTCAATGAAGAAAGCCGGCGGGTAACCGCCGGCTTTTAGCTGCCAATAACTACAACAGCATCCCCGCCAATAAAATTTGTTTTCCTAGTACAACGGACAATTGGTATCGGGTCCACTCTTATAGAGATAATTTATGAAATATGTGACATCCAAAATATTAGTTGCCCCGCTGTTGTTGACATCCATGATACCATCGATAATCGGTATCAGCCCATCTCTGTACAGGTAGTTTATAAGAAAGGCAATATCCAGGAT
>JBFMFJ010000561.1:0-1916 GCA_040752235.1 Candidatus Zixiibacteriota bacterium
CCATGATTAAATCCCGCTATGAACTGGCGGTGACCCGGTATCTGGCGGCGAAATCAGGTATCTATGACGACGGCGAGCGGTCGGCCATGCTGTATCTGGCGCGGGAGTATTTCCAGTCCGAGGATGTCCATAAGTTCGTCGATAAAATCGACCGGGAACTCAACGCCAGACCGAAAGTCGAAATCAGGAATAAAAAAACCGACAACGATGCCCCGGTTTTTATCGCGGCCAGTCCCAAAATGAAAAAGATTGTCGAGCTGGCCGAGAATGTGGCGCAGTCCGATTTGAATATTCTTCTGACCGGCCCGACCGGCGCCGGCAAAGATCAGCTGGCGAAATACATCCACTATTGTTCCGGCCGAAAGGGTGAATTCGTGACGGTCAACTCCGCGGCTATCCCGGACAGCATGGTGGAATCGGAGCTGTTCGGCTACCGCAAAGGCGCCTTCACCGGCGCCGACAGCAACCGGATGGGCCTGATGCTGCGCTCATCGGGCGGGACATTGTATCTCAATGAAATCGCCGATGCCACTCCGGAATGTCAGGCGAAATTGCTGGAGGTCATTGAAACCAAATCGGTCCGGCCTCTGGGAGGCGACGACCGGATCAATGTCGATCTCAGAATTATCGCCGCCACCAATCATGATCTCTAAGCCCGCATGCGTGAGAATAAATTCCGCCTGGATCTGTTCCACAGGCTTAATGTCGTCCCGATGGCCCTTCCCCCTTTGAAGGAACGATCCAAAGATATCCCCGCTTTTATTGAATACTTCCTAAAATGTAACGGCGTCGATGTAAAAAACAATGGCGCCCCTGAAAAGATGAGCATTTTATTCCGTCATTATACCGCTCAGGACTGGACGGGCAATGTCCGCGAATTGAAAACTCAAATTGACCGTCTATGTTTGATTGCCAACAATGATCTTGAAAGGCTTTTAGAATTTGTCAATAACAGTTACCTCGATAACGAAAGCCGACTTAAGGCGGCCCTTGAAAAAGCCGGCGGAAGCCGTCGAAAGGCGGCCGCACTTCTTGGTGTCACTGAAGGCGCCGTCCGCTATCGTATTAAAAAGTCGAACAATAAGCATGATAAGGGTGCGTAATTACGCATTCCCTCACTTTTAACAATCCCGTATTTAATCGTCAAAATATAATCTAACCCATTAATCCATTAGGTCTTACATATTGCCGGGCGCCGCCTCCTGATTATGGCATGGCACTTGCAATACTAAAAATTGAGCCTTAGAAAGAGACCCGGCAGAAAACCGGGTTATTGATTGATGCGAACCGGGTCGGGTTTCCGCGGATCATACGACCCTGCAGCAAACCCGCCCCGGGATTGAAAAGTCAAAAACTGTCATAAAAAACAGAGGATTCGACAATGGAAAAGCTCAAGGCTTCGCGATATAACCACTTTGTCGATATGGAAGACGGCACCAGGCTTGCCTTCAACGCCCTATCCTGCGGCCTGGCGGAGATGGACAAGGACAGCTATGAAAGGTATAAAGATCTGGCTGACGGAAACGGCCATTCCACGGAAGATGAAACAGATGATCTTCTGCAAAATCTCAAGAAGGGCGGATTTCTGATTCCGGAGGATCTGGATGAACTGGATGTTTTGAGGGCGGCACATTATCAAGCCAGATTCGGAAACAACGGTTTCGGTCTGACAATCGTACCCACCCTGAACTGTAACTTCGCCTGTGACTACTGTTATGAAAACAAGGAGATCCACTCCCTTCCTGCCGGTAAAGGCGGATTCATGTCCGATGAGGTCTGTGACAATATTGTTAAGCTATGTGAAAAGCGAATACCGGAGAATTCGGCCTTTTCCGTCACCTGGTATGGCGGCGAACCGATGCTGGCGAAGTCAATTATTGACAGGCTGAGCAAGGAATTCATCCGCATCTGCGAAT
>JBFMFJ010000562.1:0-1903 GCA_040752235.1 Candidatus Zixiibacteriota bacterium
AATTCCAATAAAAGGCGTTGGCTCGATCGGCGATTTTTATGGCATACCGCACGCCGATACCGGAGACGGTGATGCCGTGATGCACGCCGCCATCGGAAAGCAGGAAAAACCACTTGTTGCCGACACCGCTGTTGGTGTGAACGCCGCAATAGTCATTATACCAGGAAGGTGTGCAGCCGACAACATTTACCCAGTAAGGATCAGAGGTCCCGTAATAGTCCGGATCGCCGTAAACATGCGGGTCCGACATGCTGCGGAAACCTTCACCGGTGGTGCGGCCGTTTTCACCCATCAACCAGTCGGGCGTATCGAGCGAATCATAAGCAAATTCAAAGGCCGCCCCGATCATATCGGAAAATGATTCATTCAGCGCGCCCGGCTCTTTCTGATAAACCAGGTCGGAGCAGTATTCGGTGATAGCATGACCCCACTCATGGGCGATAACATCGGGACATGCCGCCAGCGAACGCCACCCCGTGGACCAGCTCCAGATCACAATCTGACTGCCGTTCCAGTAGGCATTGTTGTCGCCCTCGGCGCTATAATTGACCGAGGTAAGCATCGTCGCGCCGTTGCCGTTGTAACCGTTTCGGTTGAACGTGTTGAGCATATAATCATACATCAGACCGGTATAGGTATGCCCGTCAACCGCCGGGCGCTGAGAAGTGGCCACATCCCAGTAGTTGTCGGCATCGGTGGCTACCGAGCCGGGAAGAGAGGAACCCGCAATATTGGTCTGAATATAATTGCCGCTGGGCATTTGCCCGTTATGGCCGTGCACATTGTTGTTCAACTGGCGGGTGTAATCGATCATGTAATAAGTGCCGCTGGTGTATGAGATATCGAGCCAGTCGCGTGCATCTCCCATAACACTGATACCTGATCCCCAGACATCGACATCCATGATGCGATTGGCCTTGAAGACAATTTCGCCGCTTCCGGCATCGACCAGGTATTCCCATCGTCCCATCGGCGTGTCGGAATAAATAAATAACCGCCAGCAAAGGTAGTTTTGTCCTTCCCAGGGAAATACCACCAATTCCGGCGTGGCCGGTTCTCCGGCTCCGAAGAAACTCAATAGATCATCTGCGGCTGTCTTGACAGCCTCATCCTGTGCAAGGTTGGGCTTAGTATCGATATTTAACATATCGATATAGGTTCCGTTAACGGTTTTAAGTCTGTTGTCCGCGGAGAAATGCGCTATCAATACGCCGCCGACAACCTTCACTCCTTCGTAATACTGGTTGAAACGGACATGGCTCATTCCCAAATCATCCACATCGGTCCTCTCGACCATTAATTCTTCCGCCGGATTCGCCATTTTATAGGCGCCGCGGTTGTTCTCAAAAAAGTCGAGGGCCTCGGCAACAACATCGCCCGATTTAGCCGGGCCGGATAAATTACCTTCGACATAGCGGGGGATGCCTCTGTCGTTGGTTTGATATGTCATTACATCCGGGTTGGATTTGAGAAAATTGGGTCCATATGAAATTTTTTCAGGCTGTTCAGCCATGATAGATAATGAAATGAAAATAAACAGTATGACAGTATATACTGCGGCTTTCATGAAGCCTCCTTTATGTGGTTTGTGCCTTTACGCAAAATAAGCAGATAAAGCAGAATTATCAGCTATTTTTAAGCGGGTATCGCTGCCTTATTAATAGAAATATAACTGTGACTTGGAATCTGTCAACAAAATAAAAGCAGCCGATTTCCCACTAATCTGGTCGTGTTTGACAATTTGACATTTCCCGATTTATGATGTATAATCATAAAAATAAATCCTTAATTTCAATCTACGGAGAATTACCATGTGCAAGGCTTGTTTGCGTCTCATTATTTTTTCTATTTTATTATTACCGGTATTTTGGGGGTGTTCCGATGACTCATCAACCAACAATAC
>JBFMFJ010000563.1:0-1899 GCA_040752235.1 Candidatus Zixiibacteriota bacterium
AAATTTTCCTTCGGGAGTAACGCCCGGGACGGAACAGGAATCTATACAAAATGTCCCCGGATTATTAATCTGATAGGCGAAGTTAATATAATTCACCGGAGCCGCGTCAACCGGCCACCCGGTCAGGGACGCTCCGGTAAAATTAATGGTATCCGGAAAGACGCCGTCCCAGCTGAAACCAAACCAGTCCTTCATGATCAGCCAATAACCGGTCCATGTGGCTGTCTGAAAAATGGAACTGTCGGTAGTGTAACTCTGGGTCCGCCATTCAAATATTCTCTGACCGTGAATATTCCGGTGCGTAACATTAGTGATGGACCCATCGGGGCTGTAGAAAAACAACGGGATACTTGCCCCGATTAGTTCGCCAAAATCGTTCTGCATATAAATATCAACCGTGAATGGCTCGCCGACCATTACGGTATTTGGACTGATTTCCGGCGAAACTTTGGCAGTAACATTGGTGGCATTGGCCTGACCGAAGGAAAGGATTATCATGCAAGCCATTGCCGCAATAAGCCAATTACGTCTCATCTCCCACTCCTATCTTGTTTCGATTAAAAAATTGTGAATTTTCCCAATTTTGTTGACGCTGAGCAACATCAAAATGTTCATATACATATATCATTAAACAGGATGCCCGACACCTCACTTGTCGGGAAATCCGATCTGTCTCATAAAATTACAGTGCTAGCCACCATGTTTAGCAATTATATCAGCAAACCTAATACCGAGACACAATTGTAAGCTATAGCAAGTAAATTAACTCTAAGTCATTACAGTATAAAAAATATGTTTTAACTGATGTTTGTCAAGTTATTTAATATCAAACGGATATGCAAAAACATGCATAAAAATGCTATTTGCCGACACTCTTTTCGACAGCTCTTTTTTTCCTCACAACAAGATATAAAATGATAAACAGCGCCCCCATAATATCAAACAGGAAATCAAAGGGATCGCTATGACGACCCGGCACATAACTCTGATAAATTTCATCGAAAACGGCAAAAAGGGTAATGAATAACATGGTGAGGAAAACGACGATACGATCCCTTAATGCGGGCGACAGGTGGGAAAAAGAGCGGAATATCAAAACGGCGAAAAGGGCGTATTCGATAAAATGAATCAGCTTGTCCAGAGCGATATTTTTGACGGGGGGCAACCCCAGCCCGTGTACAGAGGAAATAATAATGATCAGTATTGCGTAGATAACGGCGGGAAGATGAAATTTGGCAAAATGTTTAATCATTTATTTTCTCGATTAAGGCAAGACTAATAATTTTTTCTTTGCGAAGCAAGGAAAAACCGCTATGTACCATCATCGGCGACTTTAACATTTGACTTGACACAAGGTATATAAAAATAATTAATAACAGTAACGCATATATACGGATGATTGCTTAAGCATGAAGAAAAAAAGTGAAACCGGGCAATTCCCGACAATCCCTTCATTGATCGGCAAGGATGTTTATTTGCGGCCGGCGGAGCCCGGAGATTCTGAACTGACCTATCGGTGGTTTCTGACCTCTGATCCGCAATCACAAACCTGCAAACAGGCCATTTTGACAACCCCGGCCAATTCTGCCGAGAATGCCCGGCGCCGGGAACCGACAATCGAGCGCGGCGAATTCATAATTGTCCGAATCGAAGATGACCAGCCGGTCGGGAAACTCAGTTTTTTCAACCTCAATATGCTGAACCGGTCAGCCGAACTGGGTTACACGGTTGACCCCGACGAGCAAAAAAAGGGTTATGGCGGCGAAGGACTGCGTCTTCTTATCAAGTATCTGTTTCTTCAATTGAATTTGAATAAAGTCTATGCCCAGACCGGTTCATTCAACAAGGCTTCAATCAAACTGCTGGAATCACTTGATTTCAAGCTTGACGGTACTTTAC
>JBFMFJ010000564.1:0-1895 GCA_040752235.1 Candidatus Zixiibacteriota bacterium
TTTTCTTCAGCTACGCCCATCGCCTGGTGGGCGCGCTGTATTTCAAGGTATGCCTCTTTTATTCCCAGGGCGATGTTGTTCCGGGAGTAGTAATAGGCCGCCTGGGCATTATTTAACGATACCTTGGCCCGGGTGACATTACTCTTGCGGCTGAAACCGTCAAATATCGGTATGCTGAGCGATGCTGAAAAAGTCCAGCGACTGTCTTCGGAATTCAGTTCCGAAACCCGGCTCCAGGTGCCGGCTGACCAGTTTTTACCCAAATCCAGAGAAAGAGTCGGTAAATACTGCCCGTAAGCCGAACGGAGATCATTCTTCGATGAAGCCAGCATCTGCTCCGAGGCTAGAAGTCCGGGATGATTGGCCATGCCGATTTTGAGCGCCTCCGGTTCCGTCCCGTCATAGGTCTTTGGCGGCACTTCCTTGGAAAACTCCACATCTGAGTTTACGTCAACCCCTATATAATACGCCAGGCTCGCCTTGGCCACTTTGACATTATTCTGTGCCGCCAGCAAGCCCAGTTTATCATTACCGTATTGAACCTGAGCCTTCAGGACATCCGACTTGGATGCGGAGCCGACCTCGTAACGGGATTTGGCCAGTTTATACTGCTCCTCTCCCCGTTTGACCGCCTCTTCGCTGATAGTCAATTGGTCAATGGTTCTGAGATAATTATAATAGTATGTTTTCACATTAAGGATAAGATCCTGTTCGGATGATTCCTCAATATGCTTATAATACTTCTTGCCTGCCCGCGAGGACAGGTAGTTGAAAATATTCTGACCGCCGTTGAACAGGGTCAGCCGCGCCGAGGCTCCAATGCCATAGCTTTTGCTTATGCCGCCGCCCTCGATCTCCCTTGAAATGATGCCAAAAGTATCCGGCGGAATAAGCAGAGTGTCGCCGACTGAACCCATGAAGAAGAAACTGGCATCTGTAGTCGTATACCTGGGGGAATGTGTCTCACTTGAAGATATGCTGGCCGAAACGCTCGGCAGGAATTCGCCGAAGGCGGTCCAGAGCGTGCCGTCGGCCGTTTTGACCTGGTTCCTTGCCCGGATAACATCCTGGTTTTTCTTGAGCGCGATTTCAATACAATCATCAAGTGTCAGGACCTCCGCCTGTGCCGCGCAAATAGCGCCGAAGACCATCATAAAAGCGCAAAAAGCAATCCAATGTCTGCGGTTTAGAAAAGCCATCCGTCATTCTCCTTTTATTAATAAACAATACCGCCCATGAATATGGTACTGTTTCCGAGTGCCACTGCGGCGATGAATATTATCCATACTGTGAATAATACGTATGCAAACTTGCTTGGTTTCATTTTATAAATGATCCCGAGGCCGATGCAGGTCACGGCGATTCTCCATATCGAGAATACATCTATCTGGCTGAATAAATAATACATGAAGGAACCATCGTCAATCGGCTTGAGCATTCCGAGTCCCGTGTAGACATAAGATGAATCCTTAGCCAGCATCAATACCATCCTGACAATATCGCCAAGCAATCCCACCAGCGAGGCAAATGCCACCACATTCATAACTATCCAGAAACCTGCCTTCCCTCCGAAGACAAAATTACCTGTTAACAATCCTATGACAGTTATGATCGCGAAAAAGACGAACGGAAGGGCGATAGCCAGCAACGGGATGTACCAAACATACTTGTTAGCTTTGGCTTTGGCGAACTGCTCGGACATATTTTCGATTATCTGGTTGTACCGATCGGTGGGAATCTGGTCGCGGTATTTCTCGATTCTTTCCATGGCAACCTTCTCACGATCCAGAATATAAATAGGCCGGATGAAATGCCCGAGAGTCGAACCAACGACGGCCGCTATTAAGAGCGGAATTAACCAATCGGTTTTTCTTGTAAGGAATCCAAAAACTCCG
>JBFMFJ010000565.1:0-1889 GCA_040752235.1 Candidatus Zixiibacteriota bacterium
ACTGACATTCGGCCGATGGTTTCTGCCGACTGAGTTTCTCGACTTCTTCTTGCATGCTATTTTATTCAATTTTATAATGAAACCGTTTGGTTATAGTTCTATGCAATGTTATCAGGTATTTAGTGTTTTCTGTGGCACTGCATACATAATAGGGATATGGAGATTAGCACATTACCTTTTCAAAGAGTCAGCAATTGCGGCTTTCTTAACTCTTATATCATCTGGTGTCACGATCTTCTTCTTTGGCTATATTGAAAGCTATTCTCTGATCGCTGCCTTTTTACCATTTGTTTTCCTCAGCGGATTAAAGACGATTGATAATACAATAGATTTAAAATATTTCGTCATATTATCCGTTATAGCAATGCTAGTTCATTCCATTGCTTTTATTTTACTGCTACCGGCTTTGATTTATGTCATTATTCGGCACACTGCCGGTGTCAAATTACATATTAACAGATATATCGCCATTTCGGGCATTGCGATAATAATATTGAGCTATTTATTCCGAAGGTTCTTTGATACCGGAATCGAGCGATATCTATTACGGCTACTGCCTTCTGAAACCTCCCCACAGGCATTTTTCACGATTCAACATTTGTTGAATATTATCAACTGGCTCTTTCTTGGAGCATTGTCTGTTGTTGTTATGATTCCCCTGATAGCCAAATCTGCTACAAAATTAAATGAATTTCAAAAGACAAAAATAGATTATTGTATATGGTTAATTGCCGCGTCGTTGTCATTCATGCTGTTCTTTATCCCTCAACTCGGCGGACCGCGCGATTGGGATCTTTTTGTTCTTCCGGCTTTCATTATCCTTATTTCATCACTGACAATATTATCAATTGGCATGGATGGCCGCTTTCCGGCGGCAATAATTCCTGCCATTGCGGTTTCACTTGTAATTACTATCTCCTTCATTGGAATAAATAGCTCGATTACAAAGGCAACGGATCGCTTTGCAGAAATTATAGAGGTGAGCAAATTCAATAATTTATTTAAGGAATATAATCTGCTGAATGGTTATGCCGGAGATCATCCGGAAATCGCGGACCGACAACTCGAATTCGCCCTGAAAGCCTGGGAACAGCCGCCCCCCAAAAAGAGTGATTCATCACTTATATTGAATAAGCTTGGCGAGTATTATACCGATCACAACAATCCTGCGGAAGCGGAAAAATATTTAAATATCTCAATCCTGGCAGACCCGTTTAATATTCTTACCTACCATTATTTGATCAACCTATATATGATTTATGGCCCCACCACCGAAATACTAAACATCGCCGATACTATTGCCGCTCGTTTTCCGACCAGCGCCAAGGCACAGATGGATGCCGGTGTTCTGTATATGCAATACGGCCGAACTGAATCAGGGCATGAGTGCCTTACGAGAGCTTACAATCTCGACAGCAATGATGTTTTTGTTGTTGTAAATTATGGCATCTTATTCCTGCATAATAAGGACTTTACTGAGGCTGTCAGGTTATTTCAAAAAGCAGTCAATATTAATTCTGATTATTTTAAAGCCAACTATAACCTTGCGCTGGCATATGCGGGGCTGCGGGATATATCAATGGCCATGAAATATCTCGAACTTGCAGAAAGCCTGGCGGCCAATAATTCCGAAATCATGCAGGTACTTGACATAAAGCGAACACTTAGAATCAAATAGGTATATTTACTTAAAAATAGTCGCATCGAAATGGCAGGTGTCAAGAGACACCTGCCCTACTGTTGTTCCGGCAGGTCTTGGCTCCCGATGACAATCGGGAGATGTGACCTGCCGGTTATCAAGAACAATGTCATGTCACACCTCCGCTTACGCGGAGGCAGGACATGACATGACCATGACATTACAATCCGGATAACCGGACGGGACCACA
>JBFMFJ010000566.1:0-1878 GCA_040752235.1 Candidatus Zixiibacteriota bacterium
TCAAGAAAATCTGATAGTTTAGAAAATTGCTGTTTTAAGTGAAATATTTTTATAAATATGGAAGGTCAACAGGGGAAAAACGAAACCATATTGAAGGGAGATTCACCATGAGGTTGGGAAAAGGTGTAACTTTGGCGATTCTGCTTGCTCTGGCCGTTGCGCTGGCGGCATCGGCCCAATTCAAAGAAGAGATGACACCGGAGCAGGCGGCGGAGTTTGAACAGTACATGAAGCTGGCGCAGCCGGGGCCGGAGCATGAGATGCTGGCCGGACTTGCAGGAAAATGGGATATGAGCGGCTGGGTTATGCCGCAGCCGGAAGCGGCGCCGCTTGATTTCACAGGCAAAGCCATCAATGAAATGATTCTGGGCGGCCGGTTTCTGCAGATGACGTCCGAAAGCGGCGAGGGTGAAATGTACACCGAGACCATGTCAATGATCGGTTTTGACCGGCGGAGCAACAAGTACACGTATGTCGGCATGGATACATGGGGGACTTATTTCGTGACGGCAGCCGGCGATTATGACGAAAAGACAAAAACAATAAGTATGTACGGCGAGGATGTTGATGCCGTAGCCGGTTTCACCCAGAAATACGACCAGATATTCCAGTTGATTGACAAGGACAAATTCATATTGTCGGTAGTCTTTTACAATAAGGAATTGACCGGCGGCGCCGATCAATTCAAGATGCTCGAGATCACCTACACTCGGGCCAAATAAGACAAAAATATTGAGACTTATATTAATTACTATGCAAACCGGAGCGGAAACAGTCCGCCCCGGTTTTTTTTACATCCCATAAATTTCTATTGACATTTTACACCGGATCGACTAATTATAATGGTTGAACGGGGTCATATATTTTCAACAAATAAATACATCTTCTCGAATATCACGCTTGCCCGGCATCTTTGAGAGAAGGTTACTGATCAATTATTGCAGTATTGATGATTTCGGACATGATCGAGTGCAGCCGAACCGTAATCAAAATAAATGGAGGAGTAGATGAGTACACAATTAACAAAAATTTACAGGGTAAAACCGAGCTCGGAAATCAAGCTTGTAATTACCATCGGCCATGGACAAGACAGCTTTTCGACTGTCTATCTCGAAGGTGACAAAATCGTCAGCGAAAAAAGAAGATCTTTCGAAGTAGTCTTGCCTGTGCCTGGAAAGGATTTGAAAGGTAAAATGTTATTTTGTTCTACAACTGTCATTGATATCGTTAAAGAGACCAATCTGACAAGTGTAGCCTATGAATTGTCAGGTGGAAAGCAGGATTTTAAGCAAAGCCTGGAGGAAAGCGTGGACAAGGAGCATGGAGTAAAACACTATGTGGCAACCTTCTTATTCATTTGATCGGAATTTTAAAGGACAAGCGAGCAAGATCAATCGAGTATTGACAATGCTGGTTTTCTCAACAGTCCTTTGCCTGGCGGTAATATTCTGTTTCGGGACTGCATATTGCGCCGAAGATTCTGATTCCAGTGCCTCATTCAATATGCTAATGGCACCGGCATCACCCGGTTTTATTCTTCTCGGCGTTGAACCGGTGGCGATCGAACGACCCGGCACGGCAGCCGACCTGACACTGACAATCCTTAATAAGACCAATAACATTCAGGATTTTCCAAAGGATGTGGCGCTGGAATTTATGCCGTATTGGATGTTTTGGGGGCGCCACATAAAATATGAAGATTATAGAAAGGACACTCCCAGCGCCAATCTTCTGCAATCGGCTTCAATATCAATGGCGACATCATATACCGAATACGGCACCGATTCATCGATGACATCAACTGCTTTCGGACTCAGGTTTTCCATACTCCGGGGTCGAGTCGACAGCGCTTTTACGGAGAAGAAAGATAGCATTGTC
>JBFMFJ010000567.1:0-1868 GCA_040752235.1 Candidatus Zixiibacteriota bacterium
GGCCACCATCTATAATACGTTAGGGTCAAAAGTGACCATTGTCGAAATTCTGGATACAGTGCTGCCCTCTCTCGATCCTGAAATTTGCGCCGCATCGGAGAAAGCATTGAGAAAGCAGGGCATCGAGATAATGCTCTCTTCCAAGGTTCTTTCATCAAAAATGAGCGGTAAACAAATTAATGTCGTTATTGAGACCAAAGATGGCAATAAGAACCTGACTTTCGAAAAGGTTCTGGTTGCGGCTGGAATGCGTCCCAATACCAGAGATTTGAACCTTGAGAAAGCCGGTGTCAAGCTCGATGCCAAGGGTTTTGTCCAGGTGGATAAACATATGCGTTCGAATGTGGCGAATATTTTCGCCATCGGCGATGTTGCCGGGGGTATTCTTCTGGCACACAAGGCCTCTCATGAGGGTATTGCCGCAGTCGAGGCTATCGCCGGGGCGTCGCTCGGCGCCGACTGGAAAGCGGTTCCCTATGCCGTTTTCACCGACCCGGAAATCGCCGGAATCGGTATGACCGAAAAGGAGGCGGCCGATTCGGGTCGCAAGGTCAAAATCGGTCGGTTTCCTTATCGGGCGGTGGGAAAAGGTATCGCCACGCTGGCCACCGAGGGCTTCGCCAAGGTAATTGCCGACGAGGAGACCGATGCCATTCTGGGCGTTCATATTTTCGGCCCGCATTCGGGCGATATCATTTATGCCGCCACCTCACTTATGGAATGCGACGGTACAGCCGAGGATCTTGGCCATATGATGGCCATACACCCGACTTTATCCGAGGCGCTGATGGAAGCTGCCCTGAATGTCAACAAACAGGCGATACATATTATTAACTGATTGTTTTTGGGCGCACAGAGCAATTAGTAATTTGGCAGGAATTCTTTACCGGATTCCTGCTTTTTTATAGTTGTTTTATATATTTTTTTATATATTGAAATATGTTCGAAGTGTACGAAAGAGGTATTAAACTCTGGCATTTCGAGAACCTGCAAAAATATACTGACATCACGCACTTTGTCTCGACCCGCCACGGAGGCAGCAGCGTTCCACCTTTCAATTCGCTGAATCTCGGATTGAGTTCCGGCGATAATCCGGTCAGAGTCATGGGGAACCGCCGCAGGCTTGCCGCGGCTCTCGGATTCAATGTCGAAAGCATTGTGACCAGCTGGCAGGTTCACGGGGATACCGTTCGAGTCATAAACAGGGAATCAATCGCAGAGGATGCATCATACTGCAAAATTCCCAAAGCATCGGCCGACGCCATGGTTACCGATATACCGCAAGTCTGCATCACCATTATTATCGCCGATTGCGTCCCTGTTATGTACTATGATCCCACCAAAAGAGTTATCGGTATTGCTCATGCCGGCTGGAAGGGGACGGTCAAGGGAGTTGCGAGAAATGTCGTCAAATCGCTTGAAGAAAATTTTGGATGCTCACCGAAAAATCTTATTGTCGGTATCGGGCCGTCGATCGGGCCCTGCTGCTATGAAGTCGGCCCGGAAGTAGTCGAAATTGTAAATAAGGTGTTTGATAAGCCGGAAGGTTTGATTAAGAAGACGGATGTGAAAGGTAAGGGGCTTTTTAACTTATGGGAAGCCAACCATCGCGAATTGCTGGAAGCGGGGATTCCGGAAGAGAATATTGAAATGTCCGACCAGTGCACCAAGTGCAATCATAATACCTTCTTCTCATATCGTTACCAGGGTGAAAAATCAGGCCGTCTCGCAGCCGGGATTATGCTGCGTTAATCAGTAATCAAGAGGTGATTATTTAAAGCTTCACGGCCATGCCAAGGCCGTCGCGAAGCGGAATTATCATCGATAGCAATTCTTTTGAGCCGAAAAGCATTTTGTTGAATTCAATG
>JBFMFJ010000568.1:0-1865 GCA_040752235.1 Candidatus Zixiibacteriota bacterium
AGGCGGAAGAGGTCGCCGAGCATATCGAAATAAAAGTCACTCAGAGCGGGAATAAAATCACCATCAAAACAAATTATCTCAAACTGAAAAGCCGGTCGGAGTCTTTCTGGAGCAAGCTTTTCGGCAGCGGCGAGGATTCTTTCGGGTCGGTCGATTTTGAAATAACAGTGCCCCAGAGATGCGGCCTCAATGTTGATAATCCGGCAGGCGTGATTACCATATCCGGAGTCTATGGTAATATCGCGGCAACCGGGGTTTCCGACAAGATTACCCTTGAGGACATCAGTGGCGACATAATACTGAATACCATGACGGGAGACATAAGCCTGGCGAAAATAACCGGCCGCGTCGATATGACGACCGGGGGATCAAACATTGATTTCACATCTATTACCGGAGCCGTGGAAATTCATTCGACCTCGGGTATCAAGAAAGGAACCTACATTTCAGGCCCGGTGACGATTTCGCAGACTTCCGGGGCAGTGGACATAAAATACCTTACCGGTGACCTGCAGCTCCGGTCGACTTCCGGCAACGTTAACGTGGAACAGGAAGAAGGCACAATAAGCATTCAAACGCACACCGGCAGTGTCGAAATAAAGACCGAGCTGTTTACGAACAGGGATTTTTACGTTTCTACCTCGACGGGGTCAATTATTTTCTCAGTTCCTGAAACGTCTTCGGGAAAAGTCCGTATAGAGACAGGCAGCGGGCAGATAATAACCAAACTGCCGGTTTCGATCGAATCGGTGACCCGCAATAAATTGACCGGCAGTTTTGGCAGTGGTGGGCCGCAGGTTACGTTAATAACGGAATCGGGCGACATCACCCTTACTGAGTTTTAGAGACTGACAATGAACAGATCGTTCAATACATACTGGATTTTCGCAGGGGCAATCTTTATGGCCCTGGTGTTGCTTTTGGGCATTTCCATGGCCGCAGCACCTTCCGGGGAAAAGAAAACCGCCACCAGCGATACCGTCGATATAATGACTCTGGAAGAAACCGAAGCGGCTCTTGAGGCGGAGAAAGCCAGATTGGAGGCTGAGACACGCCGGCTGGAAGGGAATCGGGGGGAATCTGTTTTTACCGAAATACATGTTTCGCCGGATGGCGCCTATGCGGTCGACAGTGCCGGAAACGAATGGGAATATGACTTTACTCAGGATAAATTCATAAGCGAGGAAGTCGAGGACGGCGGGACCAAAACGATTTTCGGCAAAAAGCGGCCGGCCCCGGAGCCGCCCGTTATTGACGAAAAGACGATGGAAGAGATCACCAAAAAGATGGAGAAGGCTAAGACCATGAAGGGGCTCAAGTTCGGTTCGGTGGTGATCGATACCGATGAACGAGTCCGCGGCCCTATTATAGCCATGGGAGAAGTGACGGTCAGGGGTAAAGTCATTGGCGATGTTTTCTCATATCAAAAGATAACGGTGACATCAACGGGGCAGATAACCGGTAACGCCCGGGCTCCGGAAATTGTCAAAATGCGCGGCGGTATAATTATGGGTGAACGGCTGGAACAGGATTTCTTTCAGATGCCGCCGGATATCGAGGATATATTCAAGGGTAAGTCATTTGCGGAAAATTCATATGTCGCCCTTATCGCCAACACCATCATATTCTTTGTACTATTGCTTCTGGGTCTGCTGGTCATAGCCATATTTCCAAGACCGGCGGAACGCATCAAAGCCTGCCTTCAGAAAAGCTTTATAAAATCATTTCTGGTTGGATTGATGATATGGATTGCCTTTGCACCGGTTATGGGGCTTTTGATTCTGACAATTATCGGTATCCCGGTGGCCCTGGTGGCCATGCCGATCCTGCTCTTCCTGGCGCTCATCCTCGGGTTCATCGGTTTC
>JBFMFJ010000569.1:0-1864 GCA_040752235.1 Candidatus Zixiibacteriota bacterium
AGGTCTACAATTTTAGTTACGGCACTTATGTAATTATAACTTCCCTTTTTTGAAACGCAAATCGGCGGCGAGTTCTTTGATCTCCTCCAGGTCCCGCACCATCTCGCTCCAGCCATACCACAGGGCATAATCGGGGTTGGCATGAAAGACTCCCTGGAAGGCGCGCATGCGGTGCTTGAGATGCATCTCGAACAAAGTCTGCTCGATAATGGTCGGGGCATCATGGAACGTCAGCAGGTCCGGGAACGGGTACGCATAACTGACCGGTTTGGCCAGGGTGCCGTCTGCGTACAGCCCGGCGATAATACGGATACCTTCAGCCAGCAGATGATCGGCCGCTTTGATCATGTCGTCACCCTTCTTGATTTCGCCGACGGCGAAATTTTTCGAATGGCACTGCGAACAGACATCGATAATCTTGTTGCGTTCGCGGTCGAATGATTCCTGGTCGAGACGGGCCACATCGGCCGCTTTCACCACATCCAGCCGTGCGGTCGGGTTGCCTTCCATATCGAGGACACCAAGCGCCTGCAGGATAGTAACCTGGTCGGCCTTCCACTCCGGATCCTCCGAAAGCGGCAGCCTTACCGCCAGGAATCCCCATGGTGTCCGCACTTCATGATTGCCGTCAACCATGTGACAGGTCTGGCAGGTCGGTGCGACCGTTTCTTCATGAAGTGTACCATTCTGCTTTAGAAGATATCTGACACCATGCTTGGAGGATGAGTACATTTCCCATTGCGGGTGATCGAAACCCATGTGGCAGGTCTGGCAGGCCTGCGGTTGCTGCGCTTCCTTGACGGAGAAAGTGTGCCGGGTATGACAGGCATCGCATGAAGCGGTCCCGAAACCATGCCCCTGCGCTTTCAGGGTTTTGATATCCTCATCCGATTTCAATCCGATCTTGTGGCACCCGCCGCACCCCTTCATGCCGTCGCTGAGGGCATAAGGAAGCATGTGCGTGGTCGGCATCGCTTTCATTGCCGCCCATGACGCCGCATGTTTGCCTTTGCTGAACTGCGCCACCTGGGTGTCGTGGCAGTCGGCGCAGACAGTCGGGGTCGGGATGTCGGCTTTGGCGAAATCCGAGGCGGTCTGGTGCCCTTCACCATGACAGGTGGAACAGCCGATTTCATTTTCGCTGTGTTTGCTGAACTGCCAGTCCTTGACGATATTCGGCGTCACTTCCTTGTGGCAATCGACACAGGTCGTTGCCCATGATGACGCCGCGATCAACAGAAGGCCCAGCAAAGCAATTAGCATTGAACGCATACTCTCCTCCAGAGCTTGTATCAGTTAAGTTAATGGCTTTCAATAGAAAATCGTTTTTGAAAGGATAGCACTTTTTATAGTCCCATTCTATGACTTAAGTCAAGAAATTCTACATTTAATACGGGGATTTACGAAATTATTGAGTCGGATAAGGCGATTTTTTGACTGAATAAAAAAGCGCCGTCTATGAACAACGGCGCCCTGGAAATATGAACTCACTCTTTAACCAGAAGCACACTAATGGCTTTGATAACGGCCCTGACCGTGTCCCCCTCTTTGATACCGAGTTCGTCAAGCGATTCCACCGTTATAACGGAACTCATCCGGGCTCCTTCCGGGATCGTGAACTTGATCTGGCTCATCACCATGCCTCTCTTGATTTCGGTGACTTTGCCGACCAACTGATTGCGGGCTCCATATTTCATGTCAATCCTCCTGATCTAATAATGTCCAATAATTGATTTTATCCGGAGACTCTATCCAACACAATATACTCCAAAATCGGCCGATTCGACAACTAAATCGTCACAACTTTTTAGCAGTGAAATATTGACAGATCGGGCGGTTTTAGGCATATTGAAACAGATGGGAC
>JBFMFJ010000570.1:0-1846 GCA_040752235.1 Candidatus Zixiibacteriota bacterium
GCGCGGCGGGCGGGTCAGGCTGACCAATGGCGAATCATACGGTTCCTGCGAAAGATAAAAAGTTAGAGGCTGCTCGGACGACAGGACCCAGCTAAACCGGAAATGGTTCTGGTAAATCTCCCAACCCGGATTGTGCCGCCTCCATACATATGAATTGGTAATTTTTCGCAGACTGTCGCCGGGTAAAATTTGCTCGGCGCAAGCCATGGCCAGCGTGATTGTCAGGACATCAAAACGAAAAGAGCTTTTTTCCATCAGGGGGTGATTTATAATGGGATCGTAAGTGTTGCCCGGCAATTCATTTTGCATCAAGTTGCGACCGGCCAGCAGCTTTATAAGATTAAGCGTCTGCTGCAAGCCCGGGCCGCTCACCTCGACATAATTTTCCATTTTGATGCCTTCAAGTGGCATACAGGGAGGATCGAACAGGACATCATCGCGAAAATATTTCATCAGATTTATGTCAATTTTGCGTTCCTGCCACTTTATTCCCGAGAGTTCCTCGATTAGAACCAGAATATTATAGCCCAGGCTATCCCAGAGAGCTGCAAAAGCGGAGTCGTTGCGCTCCACCCAGCGAATATCCCTTCCGACAACGTAATCATTGGTGTAATATTCAGGGTAAAAAGACTTCATCAGCAGCCGGTTATCGGTCCTGAAAGCCACTGTGGGCAAATCGGTGCGAAGCGGCTCGGGCGCATAGGGGAGAAATGATGTTTTCTCTTCCTGCGCCGCGGCGGCAGTCACCAAAAGAAAAACCAGAAAAATAAAGATACATTTTTTCATAGGTGGTAAATTTGATAAGATATTGTCAGAAAAGCAAGAACTTTATAAGAAAGAAATTTCATGTCTGCGGCATTGCCGCCGGACCCGGCGATGGAGGTATAATCTGTTTGGGAGTGAGCTTTCTCAGTTCAAGGTAGAACAGGGTCAGCAGAGCATTGAAAAAAGTTCCGAGAAAACCTTCCACCACAATGGCTATCAACAGGAAAATCGGCACCATTATTATCAGTGATGCAATCAGGACCCAGGTGGAATAGACCGCCATAAGTATAATTGGGGCGGCAAACATGAGGGCTAGAACCAGAGCGCAAATAAAAATGGCCAGACCCAAAAACAGTTGGATGAGGAAAATTACCACATTGGGACCGATATGCTTGATCAATAGGGTATACGCCTCTCCTATGGCCTGAAAAACAGGAGTCTGATAGGCAATAATTTCACGCTGCGCGAGCGAATAAATGTTTGAAAAGAAGAATATCCCCGCGAAAAGAATCGGAATACCTATCAATACGGCCAGGACTCCCAGGGCTGTCGTAATAAGAAAAGCCAGGACAATCGGCAGCACCAGGAATAATAAAAAAGTCAATACAACGGCAACCGAAATGAAGAAAAGACCGAGGAAACGCCAGAAATAAAAGGCGCCCACCTTGAATAATTGTGAGAGCCTGATATTTTCTTTCCTTTCTATTTGATAAACGCCTTCAATAAGACCGGCAATGCTTATCAGATTCATGACGAAAAATACCAAAATCAACAGCAACAACATCCCGGCCAGGAATACTATGAGAGCGGTTGAGATCTCCGGATTATAATGAAACCAGTCGGTAATTCCCTGCAGAATGCCATGGTCAAAGTCAATATTCCTTAAATCCGATTTCCGGGTCACAAGATTATCAGCCCCGCTGGTGTAACCCATCGATGCCGCGAAAAAGCCCAGAACCCAGAGTACTTTGTACTTCCAGGAAAGAGCAAAGGCTTTACTTAATAGACTATTGTAATCCATTGATATAAATATTTAACAATCGACGGAAAAAGAAGCAACAAAAAAATCAATTGATTGTGG
>JBFMFJ010000571.1:0-1841 GCA_040752235.1 Candidatus Zixiibacteriota bacterium
ATGCTCGATGTCGATTTCAGTATCGCCACGCGGACCGGGCTTCACTGCGCGCCGCTGGTGCATCACCAGATCGGCACCGACAAGATTCACGGCGGGGTGCGTTTCGCGGTCGGCGCTTTCAATACCGAGGCGCATATCGACAAGGCGATTGCGGCCATGGCCGATATTGCCGAGCGGGCGAAAAAGAAAAGCAAGTTCAAACCGCACTCGGAGCGGGCGGTCGGTTAATTAAAGCCTAATAGTCTGATAAAATAGATAAGCGGCTGACATGTAATGTGTTAGCCGCTTTTATTTTATTCCTACTATTTTCAAACAATAAGAAACAATAACAAACAATAAAATACTTGACATATTATTAATATAAATTAGATTACATAAAAATAAGCCTATGGGAGGTTTTATGAGCGGCAAAATATTATCCTTTGAATTCTTTCCCACTCTTCATAACAAAGAAGAGTATTTCCAGAAAATTATCGACCGGAAGGGTGCCGGCAAACGCATTCTGGGGCAATATATTATGATTTGCCTTTTCTCGTTTTTATACGGGCTGGTGGTCGGCAGCTACCACAGCTTTATTCAGGCGGTGGCGGCCGGGGCCAAAATAATGGTGTTGTTCACACTGGCGCTTCTAATCTGTTTCCCCGCCTTTTTCATAATCCAGTACATACTCGGCTCGAAACTTAAGCTGAGCCAGATGGTCTCGATCATTCTGTCGGGATTTGTCCTGATGACGGCGATCATGATTTCATTCGCGCCGATCGTGATTATCTTTTTGCTAACCGGCAGCAATTATTATTTCCTGCAGTTGCTTCATATCGCCATCTTTTTCCTATCGGGTATATTCGGGATGATGACCATAATCGAAGCGCTGAAATATTCCTGCGAGACCAAGTCGATTTATCCGCAGACCGGGGTGGTGGTATTTCGTTTCTGGGTGGTGATACTGGCTTTTGTCGGGATACAACTGGCCTGGAATTTTCGCCCGTTTCTCGGCGATCGCGGTCAGCCGTTCGAGTTGTTCCGGCATTATGAAGGCAATTTCTACACGGCGTTGATTTATTCGGCGGAGCAGTTGATGGGCGGCCGGGATAAGGAGCCGGCTAATAAAAAAGCCGACAGCCAAATTTACAATACCGGCGAAGACAAGGTGAATGATTCGTTGATGCGGGCCATTTTTGAGGATAAGCAGGGGGGCAAGTAGTTTGAAGACTGATATTATGACACTTGAGGAAGTCGCGGCTTATCTGAAGGTCAAGCCGCAAACCATTTATACCTGGGCGCAGGACAAGAAAATTCCCGCGGCCAAGCTGGGCAAGGAGTGGCGGTTCAGGAAATCGATTATCGATATGTGGTTCAATCAGCATATAGATGAAAAGTTCAGCGAGGTTTTGGAGAAATGGAATGAGAATCAGGAAGGGGAGGATGATACAGGAACCTGATAATCATTTGAAGGTATAATCCGCAAAGCTAAAGAATATCAGTTGCACTCTTAAATAGATGGTCGCTCTTATGGCCAATATTCAAAGACCGAAAAGTATTTTCTGGATCGCCCTGGCGGTTATAATTGTCGGAATGATTTTTCTGCGAGTTCCGCCGGTCGATGGTTTCTGGACATTGACAGCCGCACCGATTTTACTGGTGCTGGGGTACATGGTGCTGGCTCCCCTGGGATTACTGCCGAGGAAGGAGCCGCCCGGATCCTATTATAATGTATCACCTCCTGCCGTCAAGGCAAGATATTTGCACTATGGCGCCGCTTCTGTTTTTATTATTTCATTTGTCGTCTATGCAATAACCTTATGGCCGGGACCGGGATGGTGGGACAGCGCCGATTATGTGCT
>JBFMFJ010000572.1:0-1826 GCA_040752235.1 Candidatus Zixiibacteriota bacterium
TGGGTGAGGTTGACTTTATGCTCGTCAACCGGCTGGCCACATCAATCGGCCCGGTTTTCGGCCGATCGGTCGATATTCTGAAAGGACTGAAAATACCCGACGAGGCTTTCAATGTCATCAGGAACCAGCATTATGGCAGCATTATCCTGGCCAAACTGGAACGAATAAAAGCCAACCCCAAAGAACTTGTGATTGGCATCTGCGAAGAAGACCTTTATCTTCCCGATGAAGCCTTTGTTCTCGGAACGTCCGACCCTGTGCTCGGAACGGCAGCGGTATCACTTTTTCGCATCCGGCAGGAATTTTACGGCCTGCCCGAGGATGACACCAAGATTTACAGTCGCCTTTTCAAACAGGCGGTGCATCAGGTCGCCCATCTGACCGGTATGACCAGTTGTCGGAATCCGAGATGCGTCAATTATTACAGCCAGGATATGTTCGACATTGACGCCAAGGGTGAAAAATTCTGCGATATTTGCAAACGCCAGCTTGTGGAGAAAAGATAGCTCGACATGAACCTGATCCAGCTTCTTGAATCATTCAAAACCGACCGTGCCATTGCCCCTAATATCGCCGCCTGGCAGGTTTTTCCGCCGCGGGAGGGGATTTATGCGGATTTCCCCGATTATCTTGATGCGCATCTGGTCAAAGTCTTGAAAAGTCGCGGCATCCATAGATTATATTCGCATCAGCGCGATGCGGTCGATTCCATCCATGCCGAGAATAACACCGTTATAGTCACGCCGACCGCCTCAGGCAAAACACTCTGCTACAATCTTCCCGTTCTCGACAGTATCATAAAAAATCGCTCCAACCGCGCTATGTACCTCTTCCCCACCAAGGCGCTCTCGCAGGATCAACTGGCTGAGTTGACCGGATTGGTCGATACGCTCGATGTCGATATAAAGACTTACACTTTCGATGGCGACACACCCCAGACCGCCCGGCGGCTGATTCGCTCCGCGGGGCATATTGTCGTGACCAATCCCGACATGCTCCATGCCGGAATCCTGCCGCATCATACCAAGTGGATCAAGCTGTTCGAGAATTTGAAGTATGTGGTCGTCGATGAAATTCATCACTATCGCGGTATTTTCGGCTCGCATTTGTCTAACGTCATCCGGCGTTTAAGGCGAGTCTGCAATTTTTATGGTTCCGATCCGATATTCATCTGTTCCTCGGCAACTATCGCCAATCCAGCCGAACTGGCCGAACGAATCACCGGCAAAAAGGTCAATCTGGTGGATAAGAACGGCGCCCCTACCGGCGAGAAACACTTTATCATTTACAATCCGCCGGTCATTAATAAGCAACTGGGTATCCGAAAGTCAGCGCTGACAGAATCCTTCAACATGGCCGAGCGCTTTATCCGCGAAAGAATACAGACAATCGTTTTTGCCCAGTATCGCTTGCAGGTGGAAGTGCTCTTGTCATATCTGAGGGAGAAATTCAAAGAGCCATTCGGGAAAAATATCAAAGTGGCCGGCTATCGCGGCGGCTACCTTCCCAACCAGAGACGCGATATCGAGCATGGCCTGCGCGACGGTTCCATCACCGGAGTCGTATCAACCAATGCCCTCGAACTCGGCATTGATATCGGAGCACTCGATGTCTCCATAATCTGCGGTTATCCCGGTTCGATCTCATCGGTCTGGCAGCAGGCCGGAAGAGCCGGGCGGCGGACTGATATCTCGGTGACAATATTCGTTGCCAACAGTTCGGCCATCAATCAGTTTCTGGCCAAGGACCCGAAGTATCTTTTCAATAAAACGCCGGAGATGGGCATTATTGATCCCGACAACCTGATTATTTCCGCCAATCACATT
>JBFMFJ010000573.1:0-1798 GCA_040752235.1 Candidatus Zixiibacteriota bacterium
TCAATAGGGCATATTCCTTTTACTCATTTCTGTTTTTTGCCGTGGTTTGCCTATTTTATTCTTAAGACCGATGAGAGCTGGAAATATATATTGGCGGCGGCCATATGTATTATGCTGATAATTATCGGCAATGGCGCCGCAGTCCCGTTATTGTACACCTGCTTTTTCACGGGGTTGTTTATCCTTCTGTATTCTCTCGAAAGGAAAACACTTAAATATATCAAGACCTATATTGGGGCCATTGTGGCCGGAATACTGTTGTCGTCGGTCAAATTTATCCCGATGTATCATTATCTTTCACAAAACCAGTGGGAAGGAATGGTTCAGGACAGCACGCCTCTGGCGATAATCCCAAAGGCATTTTTCTCATTAAATCATGAAATATTTCGTCTGGCAATTCCGGATCAATACTGGGGCTGGCATGAGTACAGCGCCTATATTTCTCCTATCATTGTGATTCTCGCCCTGGTGGGATTATTGCTATCATTCAGGAAATGTCGCATCTGGCTGGTTCTGTCCCTGTTCTTCTTTATTTTCGGGCTGGGATATTTCTCCGAATTTTCGCTCTGGGGGCTGATGTCTAAACTGCCGGGGTTCTCATCGATCAGATCGCCCGGCCGAGCCTTTCAATTCGTGGTTCTCGCAGTGGCGGTAATGTCGGCCTATGGTCTTGATGATGTCATTTCAAGATTTAAATCATCAGTTTCTCTAAAGAAGATAATTTCTATCGCTCTGCTTGTTTTTATCATTGCCGGGAATTTTTTAATCAGTCTGCCGGCCCTTAAAACGATAGCTTACAAGCAGCCGACCGAAACAAAGTTCAACGAAGATTTTCGGCAGGTGGTGGAAGACAAGTTCAAGATTTATAATCTCTTCCTGGAGAATCGCGGTTCATTGGTTGCGCCCTGGCTTTCAGCCTATAAAGACAGCCGTGGAATCGTTGCCGAGAACGGCCAGGTTTATATGGAGTACATTCTTCAGGGGCAGGCGGCCATTATCAGCAGACACTATACGCCCAATCGTGTCGATTACGAGATCGCTCCTTCGAGTGCCGGCACGATTCTATTTTCAATCGGTTTTGATGAAGGATGGTATGCTTTGGATGGTCGGCGGCTGTATGAGTCAAACGGACTTGTCGCAACCGATTTCAGATCTTCAGATAAACATATCTCACTTGCTTGCCGAACACCGTATTTTTATACCGGCCTGATAATTTCATTGCTGGCTATTTTCGGATTTTTGCTGGTCTATTTTAATAGAAATCTTGGAATAAGTTGTAAGGCGATATTTGAATAAGGTCCAGATGGCCTCAAGGCCGTCAACCCACCTGATTTTTTTCCCTTCCTCGAAATTGCGCGGCTTATAGATAATCGGGATTTCATGAATTTTGATTTTATTCCTTCCCAGTTTGGCCACCACCTCCGGACAAAACTCGAACCGGCGGCTTTCAATATGCATTGCTTTGAATATATCGGTGCGGACCATTTTATAGCAGGTTGATTCATCAGTAATATTTACCCCGAATAGTAAATTGGCCAGGAAGGTGAGTAGTTTCCCTCCCCAGAGGTATCTCTTGTAAGATATCCCGGCCTGGGGATTTAAGATTCGCGAGCCAAATACCGCGATAGCATTTTTCTGCTCCGCCAATTGTACCATTTTGATAATATCTTCCGGATCATATTCAAGATCGCCATCCTGAATGACGGTATATTTGCCGGAGGCATATTTCAACCCCTCGACAATTCCGTCTCCCTTGCCTATATTGGAACTCTTTTCAATTATTCTGACATTTGGCTTA
>JBFMFJ010000574.1:0-1796 GCA_040752235.1 Candidatus Zixiibacteriota bacterium
GGCAAATGTTTCTTAATGACATTTACGGCGCTTCCTATTACTGGCTTCCGGACAGCCGAAATATTATTTGCAAAACAGTTCCGTCGGATCGAGGTGATGCCCCGGCAGAACCTGCGGTACCCACCGGTCCGGCAATCCAGCAGAATGACGGCGAGATGGCCCCTGCTGCGACATATACCGATCTGTTGAAAAACAGCCATGACGAAGAACTTCTCGAATACTACCTGCAATCCCGGCTTGCACTAATCAATATCGATGGTAAGACGCTATATCTCGGGGAGAAAGGAATGATCGAGCGCGCGGAGCCGTCGCCCGACGGGCAGTACATTCTGGTGGAGACAATTCATCGTCCTTTCTCCTACACTGTGCCGGTTTCACGTTTCCCGGGGCTGGTGGAAATATGGAATCTTGAAGGGAAAATAATCCGAACGGTGACCGATCAGCCGCTGGCTGATAATATCCCCACGGTCAGCGATGCCGTTCGCACCGGCCCGAGAGAGTTCAACTGGCGCAGTGATGTGGGTGCGATGTTGTACTGGGCCGAGGCTCTTGACAATGGCGATCCACGTATTGAGGCCGATGTCAGAGACCAAATTTACACTCTGGTGGCGCCCTTCAAAGGCAATCCGATTCCATTTTATGCCCTCAATTTTCGGTACAATTTCGTTTTCTGGAGCAGCGATGATCTGGCGATTATTTATGAAAAATGGTGGAAAACAAGAAGAACCAGAGCCTGGGCTTTCGCGCCGGGATCAATGAGAGTCGAGCCGGAGCTCATTTTCGATTATTCGCGGGAGGACCGTTACAACCATCCCGGAGTGCCGATGACACATGATAATGAGGCCGGAAGAGCGGTCCTGCTGCTCGACAAGGACGGTAAAAGCATGTTTTTATCCGGCGACGGCGCCTCGCCCGAAGGTGACCGCCCCTTTTTGGATAAATATGACCTGATGAAAATGGAGAAAACGCGGCTCTGGCAATCCGAAGGATCTTATTATGAAAAGGTCATGGTTATTCCCGATCCGGGCGATTCAAAAGTAATTACCACGCGCGAATCGGTGACGGAACCGCCCAATCTTTTCATGCGTGATTTGAAAAACGGGAAACTCGAGCAGTTAACATTTTTCCCGAACCCGACCCCGCAGCTTGCCGACGTGCAAAAGGAACTGATTCACTACACTCGCGATGATGGGCTTCCCCTGACAGCGACGCTGTACCTGCCGGCAGGATATGATTCGACCAGGGGGCCGCTTCCGACTCTCATGTGGGCATATCCAAGGGAGTACAAGAGCGCCGAGGCGGCCGGACAGGTGACAGATTCGCCTTATCGTTTTGTCCGGGTCGGGTGGTGGTCCCCGATTCTATGGGTAACGCGCGGTTATGCCGTACTCGATGATGTCAGCATGCCTATCGTCGGCGAAGGCGATGAGGAGCCCAATGATACTTTTGCAGAACAACTGGTGGCCGACGCCCGCGCCGCGGTCGATGAGGTCGTCCGGCGGGGTGTCACCGACCCCGACAGAATCGCCATCGGCGGCCATTCTTACGGCGCTTTCATGGCCGCCAACCTCCTGGCCCATTCGGATCTGTTCCGGGCCGGCCTGGCTCGCTCCGGAGCATACAATCGCACGCTGACACCATTCGGTTTTCAAAATGAAGACCGCACTTTATGGGAATCTCCGGAAACTTACTTTAATATGTCTCCCTTCATGTACGTGGACAGCGTAAACGAACCGATTTTGCTGGTGCACGGCGAACTGGACAACAACACCGGAACATACCCGATGCAGAGCGAG
>JBFMFJ010000575.1:0-1793 GCA_040752235.1 Candidatus Zixiibacteriota bacterium
TAAATGTCAACGGCCGCGAATATGATTTATTTCCGGAACCAAAGGACTTGCACGGGGCGACCGTGGAACAACTGCGTCTGATGCAGTTCTCGAATCGAAAAGCGGAGTACCTGCTGGATCTATCGCGGGCAGTTGTGAACGGCGATTTGGAGCTTGAAAAAACGGGAAAATCGGATTATCATACAGCCCTGAATAATTTATTGGCTGTTCGGGGCATTGGTATCTGGTCAGCGAATTATATTTTGATGAGGGGCGCCGGTCATCTTGATTGTCTTCCTCTGGGTGACTCAGGATTGCATCGGGCTGTCAGAAATTTGTATAAGTTAAAAAAGGCTCCGGAAAAGGAGAAAGTGGAGAAGCTGGCGGCGCCGTTTGCACCTTATAGATCATTGTATACGCTTTATTTGTGGTATTCGCTTTTGGACGAATAACGCCGTTGTGTGCAATCCGAAAAAAATAAATGGACAAAATAGAAATAGACATGTATATACAGCAATTACTGTTTATCGAAATCGGCTTTACATGCTATGAAGCGTCATAGAATAAATATATAAAGGAGTCATGATGGATATTAGAGTGCGGAATCTTGCCAGAGTCATTGTCCAGTACTCTCTTGGAATCAAACCTGGGCAATTGCTTAAGATTAAAGGCGAACCGGTGGCGGCGCCGCTGATAAAGGCGGTCTACGAAGAGGCTTTGGGAATCGGATCTCATGTTTATACCGATTTGCGATTGATTGATCTCGATGAGATTTTTTTCAAAAAAGGGAATGACGAGCAATTGACATATATTTGTCCGGTGCGCGAGTTTGAATTCGAGAAAATCGATGCCTACCTCGGTATCTGGGCGTCGACCAACACCAAGTACCTGAGCGGGGTCGATCCGAAAAGGCAGCAGATATTCGGCAAAGCCAATGAAAAACTGATGAACAGATTTTTCGAGAGAGCCGCGAAAGGGGAATTGCACTGGGCCGGCACCCAATATCCGACCGAGGCACATGCCCAGGATGCCGAAATGTCGCTCAGTGAATATGAGGATTTCGTCTATCGTGCGGGACATCTCTATGATGATGACCCCGTGGCATTCTGGAAAGGAATGGAAAAAGAACAACAGCGGTTGATAGAGTTCCTCAACCATACGGAGCAGATACATCTGAAAGCGGAGGGCACCGACTTGAAACTGGGTGTCAAAGGACGGAAATGGATCAACTGCTGCGGCAAGGAGAATTTCCCTGATGGCGAGATTTTCACCACTCCTATCGAGAACGCAGTCAATGGGACGATAAAATACAGCTTCCCGGCTTTTATGGCCGGACGCGAGGCCGCCGGAGTGGTTCTTACATTCAAGGACGGCAAGGTGGTCAAGGCGACGGCCGAGAAGAACGAGGAATTCCTGCTGGCCATGCTTGATACCGATGAGGGTGCGCGGCATCTCGGCGAGTTCGCCATCGGCACCAATTATGAAATTACCAAGTTTACCAAAAACACTCTATTCGATGAAAAGATCGGCGGAACCTGTCATCTTGCAGTCGGCGCCGCCTATCCCGAAACCGGCGGGACCAACCGCTCGGGCATCCATTGGGATATGGTATGCGACCTGAAGAAAGGCGGGGAGATTTCAGCCGACGGCAAAGTGTTTTACAAAGACGGTAAATTTACGATTTAACGTTTTTATGTTTAAAATTAAAAAGCCCCGCAGATTTGCGGGGCTTTCTTCTTGCAAATTATTCACCGGGCGCAGGCCCGTCGCGGTAGAGATAATTAATTAAAAACACAATATCAAGTAAATGTATT
>JBFMFJ010000576.1:0-1791 GCA_040752235.1 Candidatus Zixiibacteriota bacterium
TTTTTTATGTTTGATTTAAACTTTTTAATCGATATAATCCTTCCGAGGAGGAACATATATGTTAATCCAATTTTCCATGTTCCCGGTTGGGAAAAAAGAGTCGGCCTCGGCCGAAGTCGCTAAAATCATTGATATGATCGATAAATCCGGCCTCCCTTATAAAACCTCGGCAATGTCCACGGTTGTTGAGGGGGAATGGGACACGATTATGAAACTTATTAATAAATGTCGCCAGCTAATGCGCCGAAATAATAATAGAGTCTATATGGTTCTGACTATGGATGACCGGAAAGGGGCCAAAAAGCGCCTGACCGGCAAGGTGGAGTCTCTGGAAAGAAAACTGAAAAGAAAGATCAAATCATAAAGAGAGGTCGCTTTATGTCTGCTTTTAGAGTCGTATTGATCACTGTTCCGCAGGAAAAAGCGGAGGAATTATCGCAGAAAATGGTAGAAGGCAAACTGGCAGCATGCGTAAATATTATTGACACCGTCAAATCCGTTTATCACTGGAAGGGCGGAATGAAGAAAGATTACGAAAGCCTTCTCATTGCCAAAACCACCACCAAACGAGTTGAACGATTGATTAAATTTATCCGCGAGGCGCATTCCTATGAGATTCCCGAGGTGCTGGCCCTGACCGTGACCGAGGGTAATCCCGACTATCTCGACTGGCTCGATAAGGAGACCAGCGAGTGAAATTCCGCAAGGTGAAGGACGGCTTCCTGGTCCGCCTGGAAAAAGGCGATAAAGTGGTCGCTTCACTGGCTGAATTCGTCAGACAGCAAAATATCCCATCCGGAGTTATAATGGGCATCGGTGCCGTAACCGATGCCACTCTGGGCATTTTCGATATAGAAAAGAAAGAATATTTCAAGAAAGACTTTAACGATTATCTCGAAGTCGGTAATCTGAGCGGGAACATTTCCTGGGTGGAAACAACCGGCGAACCATTTGTCCATCTCCATGTGACCGTTTCCGAACGTTCACTTTGCGCCTATACCGGGCATCTCTATGAAGCTACGGTTTCCGTGACTCTGGAGATTTATATCAAGGTATTCGAGGAAAAACTGTTCAGAAAACCGGATCCCGAGGTGGGGTTTAGCTTTTGGCAGTTGTAGATACAAATTGCCCTGTCATTACAATCACGACCGATTTCGGCCTGGTTGATAACTATGCCGGAATCATCAAAGGGATAATATTATACCTGAATCCGTGTGCCCGTATTATCGATATCTCTGATAATGTCCCTCCCTTCAATATTGAGGCCGGAAGCTATCTGCTGGAGACGGCTTATCACAATTTTCCGCCCGGGACTGTCCACCTCGGCGTTGTCGATCCCGGAGTCGGCACCAAGCGCAAATCGCTGGTGGTGGAAACCGAGGATCATTTCTTTGTCGGACCCGACAACGGTCTTTTCTCTTTCCTTGGCCAAAGGCAAATTAAAAGGATTGTTTCTTTGACGAACAAGAAGTACTTCCTTAAGGATGTTTCGCCGACCTTTCATGGCCGAGACATTTTTGCCCCGATTGCCGCTTATTTATCACTGGGCGTTCAACCGGGGAGATTCGGCCCGGAAATAAAATCTCTCATTCGTCCGGGAAGGGTGCGCACCAAAAGCAAAGATGGTATGGTGGCGGGAAGAATCATATATATCGACCGTTTCGGTAACCTGGTGACATCATTGAAGACCGATGATCTGCCCGAAGGTAAAGTCAATGTCCATCTCGATAAGCAAAATATCGGACTTGTCCGGACCACGTTTGGCTCGGTTCGGGTAGGGCGGCCGGTATG
>JBFMFJ010000577.1:0-1786 GCA_040752235.1 Candidatus Zixiibacteriota bacterium
AGAAAATCTATTTCGATTTTGATAAGTACAATCTGGTCGATTCCGCAAAAATCGCTCTGGAATACAATGCCAGGATTCTCAAGGACAATATGAATGTCGTCGTCAAAATCGAAGGGCACTGTGACGAGCGCGGCACGGTTGAATATAACCTTTCGCTCGGCGAAAAGAGAGCCAAAGCGGCGATGGATTATCTGAAGGGCCTGGGTATAGCGGAAGGCCGGATGTCCGTCATCAGCTACGGCAAATCGCGCCCGATTGATCCGCAGAGCAATGAAGCGGCATGGGCGAAGAATCGTCGTGATGAATTCAGAATCGTCTCACAATAGAAAGACGTGATGCTGATTAGAAACAAAATAGCAATTGTTCTGCTGACCGTAGTGGTGGCCGTCATCTTCTCCGGATGCTGCATGAAGCGCGACATCCAGGTTGTTGATGCCAAAATCAACAGCATGCGCGCCGATCAGCAAAAGATGAAAGATGCGCTGGATCGTCTTGATTCCCTGTTCTATTCGGAATCCGAGGAATCGGTCAAATTGCGGGCGGAAATTCGCAGCTCGCTTGGCGATATCAGGGATCAGTTCCAGATGATGCAGGCTAACATTAATGATCTGCAGGACAAGGTTAATTACATGGCGGAGCGAAGCCCGGGTGGTGCACCGATCAGAACGCAACCGATTACTCCCGCTGCCGGCGATACAACCGCTGCCCAACAGCAGGCTCCAAGCATCAACTGCCAGGAGTTGTACGATGAATCCTTTATCAACATTCGTCGCGGGCAGTATGAGGGGGCCATTCAGGGATTCAACGAATATCTCAAGTATTGCGGAACCCAGGATATGGCTGACAATGCCCGGTTCTGGATTGGTGAGGCGTACTATTCAATGGAAAACTACCGGTCAGCTATCGATGAATTTCAGAAACTTCTGAAGGATTACCCCAATTCCGAGAAACAGGCCGGCGCTTATTACAAGATCGCGCGGTCATATGAAGAACTGGGGCAGAAGAACGACGCCCGAGCCACTTTCCAGAAACTGGTCGACAGTTTCCCGGGAACACTTGAAGCCGAGCAGGCCAAGGAGAAACTTAAAGAGCTCTAGTTGGTGTTATGCCGGTAAAGGCTCCAAAAATTCGTGTCAGCGCCCCGACCGGTGTTATACCCTCCGGTCGGGGTTTTTATCAGCTTGAAGAAGAAGAGCTGTATCTGGCCGTGGAATATCCGGATGAACGACCCCGCTTCTTTTCATTCCTCGAAGCGAAAGATCTGTCATTCCACCTTGATCAAGAAGGCCGGTTGATTTTTATCGAATTGTTTCTTCCCCGCCGCCGATGGCAGGCGAAGCAGGACCTGGTAATTCCGGAAAGAGCCGAACCGGCCGATCTCAGGTTCCTTGACTTCCGCGAGACCATCGACAATCCGGTGGTCCTGTGTGACCGCAAGCGTCAGAACCTGATGATTCGGTTCAGCCGGGGACCTGCCGCCAATAATTATTTCCTGGCCCAGAATCTCATTGTCCAGCTGAATACCTCCTATCGCATAGTGGCCCTTTGGGTTTCGGATATCATCGATGATTTTGCCGGCCGGGAATTGTATTCCTGGCGCAAGGAAGTCCACGGCCAACCGATTGCCTGGCCGCCGCATCTGGCCCGCTCTGCCAGAATGTGATCCTCTTGTGATTTTTTTCCCGGAAATTCTTCCGTTATTAATGGCGGAGGAATGGAATGGGATTTTTTTTATACATTGATGTTGATGCCTTTTTCGCTTCGGTGGAACAGGCCATCAATCGTT
>JBFMFJ010000578.1:0-1774 GCA_040752235.1 Candidatus Zixiibacteriota bacterium
TCGGTATCCCGCCCATCTACCCTATTGCCCAGGCTCTTAAAGATGCTGGCAACAAGGTGACGACCATCATCGGAGCCCGCACCAGAGAGCTGCTTATATTCGAAAAAGAATTGACCGAGGCCTCACATGAGCTGAAAATCTCGACCGATGACGGTTCCTACGGCACTCATGGTTTCGTTACCACCGTTCTTCAGAAAATGATCGACGACGGCGAGACAATCGACATGGTTATCGCCATCGGCCCGGTCCCGATGATGAAAGCGGTCTGTAAAACGACGCTTGGTCCTAAAATTAAAACTTTTGTCAGTCTTAATCCGGTTATGGTTGACGGCACCGGTATGTGCGGCGCCTGTCGTGTCACCGTCGGCGGTAAAACTAAATTTGCCTGTGTCGACGGCCCGGATTTCGACGGACATGAAGTCGATTTCGATGAAATGACCAAGCGGCTGAAGATGTATGCCAGATTCGAGAAAGTATCGTATGAGAAATTTCTCGACGAGGAAAAGTGCCATCTCGGTCAGCAAGTCAAAAACATGAAGCAATAAACCTGGATGATATCATGTCAGAATATAAAAAGAAAGAACCATTGGACAAAAAAGAGAGGCTGACTGTCGCTCGGCAGCAGATGCCGGAGCAGAAACCGATGGAGCGGGTGAAGAATTTCCTTGAAGTCCCGCACGGTTTGACCCCGGACCTGGCCCAGATCGAAGCCTCGCGCTGCCTCGACTGCAAGAAACCGCTCTGCGTTGCCGGATGCCCCGTTGAAGTCGATATCCCCGGATTTATCAAATCGATTATGGAGGGTGATTTCTCCGGCGCTGCCAGAATTATCAAGAAAACCAACGCTCTCCCTGCTATCTGTGGCCGTGTCTGCCCGCAGGAAGAGCAGTGTGAGCAGGTTTGCGTCCTTACCAAGAAACATAAACCGGTTGCAATCGGCAACCTTGAGCGGTTTGTTGCCGACTGGGAGCGCGATCACGGAACTGTGGTCGTTCCCGAACTGGCTCCTCCGACCGGCAAAAAAATAGCCGTTATCGGTTCCGGCCCGGCCGGATTGACCGTTGCGGCCGACCTGGCCCTGCTCGGCCACAAAGTGATTATTTTCGAGGCGCTGCATAAACCGGGCGGCGTGCTTATTTACGGTATTCCCGAATTTCGTCTGCCCAAGGTGATTGTGGCGGCCGAAGTCGATTATCTCAAGAAGATGGGGGTCGAGGTTAAGACCAGCTATGTGGTTGGTAAACTGGATACAGTCGATGAACTGATGACCGACATGGGCTTCGATGCCGTCTTTATCGGAACCGGCGCCGGTCTGCCCAACTTTATGAAAATCGAGGGCGAGAATCTCAACGGTATCTATTCCGCCAATGAATTCCTGACCCGCTCCAACCTGATGGCCGCTTATGATTTTCCTAATCACGACACACCTATTTTCGCCGGCAAGAATGTCGCTGTGCTTGGAGGCGGCAACACCGCTATGGATTCCGTTCGAACTTCTCTCCGTCTTGGGGCCGAAAATGGTTACATCATCTATCGCCGCAGCCGTAATGAAATGCCGGCGCGAAAGGATGAGATCCATCACGCCGAGCAGGAAGGTGTCCAGTTCAAATTCCTCACCAACCCGGTCAAATATATCGGTGATGAAAACGGCTGGGTGAAGGCGATGGAATGTATTGAGATGGAACTGGGCGAGCCGGATGCCTCCGGACGCCGCCGGCCGGTACCGAAAGAAGGCTCCAATTTCGTTATCCCGGTCGATACCGTCGTCGTGGCG
>JBFMFJ010000579.1:0-1764 GCA_040752235.1 Candidatus Zixiibacteriota bacterium
AATATTGATCCCTGACGGCCCTGAAAATCTGCCCCGGCACGCGCGAATTATATAATAAAGCGTTTGACAAAATTGAAGGTCGGGGTTATACTATCAGGCTTATAAAGAATAGTATTGTTCTCAAGGAGGTAAATCCGGTGAAGGTTTTTGAAACTGACCGAATAAGAAATATCGCCCTCATTGGCCAGCGGGGATGCGGCAAAACCAGCCTTGCAGACGCCATCGCTTTTTCGGCCGGCATTTCCAACCGGCTGGGAAAAGTCGATGACGGCACATCTCTGTCCGACTTTACAGAAGAGGAAATCAACCGCAAAAGTTCAATTTCTATGTCCATTCTGGTCTGTCCATGGAAAAATCTCAAGGTCAATGTCCTTGATTTGCCCGGCCATCCCGATTTTATCGGCGAGTTGATTGTCGGATTGAATGTGGCCGAGACGGCGGTTATCGTTTTGAACGCCAATGCCGGAATCGAGGTTGGCACCGAAATTCATTATAATTATGTCAGGAAATTCAAGGTCCCCAGGATCTTTTTTATCAACAAAATCGAAAAAGAGCATGTGAAAACATCCGAAGTAATAGCCCAGCTTCAGGAACGTTACGGCCTGAAAGTGGTCCCGGTTCAGATTCCTATCGGCGAGGGCCCGGACTATAAAGGGGTTGTCGACGTCGTCAAAATGAAAGGAATCACTTTTGACGCCAAGGGTCAACCCAATATTGGAGATGTTCCCGGCAACCTCACGGATGCCGCCAAGGCGGCCCAGCAGAAGCTTATGGAGGCGGTCGCGGAATCGGATGATGCCCTCCTTGAGAAGTTTTTCGACCAGGGCGAACTCTCCCATGACGAGATGCTTGCCGGCCTCAAAAAGGCCATTGCCAAGCAATTGGTTTACCCGGTCCTGTTCGGCTCTGCCGACAGTAATTCAGGGGTTCATACCCTGATGGATTTTATCACCGATTATTTCCCGGCACCGAATGCTATGCCTCCAATGAATCTGATGAATACCTCCGGTGACAAGGTTGAAACGGTCGAAATGAGCAATGAAGGTGCCCCGATCGCCTATGTTTTCAAGTCCATTTCCGAGGCTCATATCGGCGATATATCGTTGTTTAAGGTTATTTCCGGCAAGATAAACCAGGGGCTGGACCTGTATAATCATGTCAAAAGCGCCTCCGAGAGAATCGGCCAGGTTTACTCTGTGACCGGCAAGGATCGCACTGAAATAGAAGCCGTAAATGCCGGCGATATCGGCGCTATGGTCAAGCTTAAAAACACTGCCGGCGGCCATACTCTCGGGCCAAAAGACAAACGCCTGGTCGTCCCGCCAGTCGATTTCCCGGAACCGGTTATGGACACCGGTATTAAGCCGAAGTCCAAAGGTGATGAAGAAAAGCTCTCGACTGGTCTGCAGAAATTGCGCGACGAGGACCCGACCTTCAGTATCGTTATTGATCCCGCTCTGAAGCAAACCGTCCTGTTTACCCAGGGCTCGACTCACACCGAAATAGTCTTGAGCAAACTGCACAAGAAATATGGTGTTGAGGTCGACACATTCAAACCGCGCATTCCATACCGCGAAACCATCAAGGGCAAGACCGAAATCCAGCATCGCTACAAAAAGCAGAGCGGCGGGCGCGGCCAGTATGGTGATGTTCACCTCCGTATCGAGCCCAATGGCCGGGGCGAAGGGTTTGTCTTCCTTGATGAAATCAAGGGCGGCGTCATTCCCGGCAAATATGTCCCGTCAGTGGAAAAAGGTGTGGTCG
>JBFMFJ010000580.1:0-1761 GCA_040752235.1 Candidatus Zixiibacteriota bacterium
CGGCCGGTTGTATAAAAAGCTGGTCGAGGAAAAAGGTCTGGCCAAGAGTTCCGGCGGCGGCGGTCCGAGGATGATGCCGGGCGGCGGTCTGGCTGTCGATGCCACCCAGGATTCCAAAAAATATGCCGGGGCGTTTCAGATAAATGCCGAGGGTATCTCGGGAGTTAAGGCAGAACAGCTGGAAGAGGCCATGAATGAAGTGATCGAGGATCTCAAGAAAAATCCGGTCCCCGAAGAAGAACTGCAGAAAGTCAAGAATCAACTGCGTGTGGAACAGATCAGATTTATGGATATAATGTCGGGGATCGGCATTCTGTTCGTTCTTGGTCAGAATGCCGCACTGGGCGACTGGACCGAAGCCAACAACAACGCCGTTAAACTTGAAAAGGTCACCGCCGCGGATGTGCAGCGGGTGGCTAACGAATATTTTATGGATGACCAGCGCAATGTCCTGATTATCAACAGCAAGGAAGGACAGGAATCGGAGGAGGGCGCCGAGGACCCGCAATTTGCTCAGATGGTGCAGATGATAAAGTCAATGACCAACGCGGCTCAACTGGAACAGATGATCGGTATGGTTTCTATGCGGCTGGATCAGATCGAAGATCCGAAGGAAAAGGCCAATGCCGAAAAATTGCTGAAAATCGCCAACGAACATCTCAACCAACTCAAAGCAGCCGAGTCTGAATAAGGCCTGCGCCAAAGGAGATATAGATATGAAAAGAATTCCATATATTCTTCTGTTGAACCGGCTGACGGCGCTAATGGTGATTCCCGCGCTGGTGATTATGCTGGTTATAGCTTCCGTGGTATCGGCTGATGACATTGTCGATCACCCCGAAAAACTGCAATTCAAGGAACTGAAATATCAGCCGCCCAAACCGCAGGATTACCGGCATAAACTGAAATGCGGTGCAACGGCTTATATTGCGGAAAATCGGGAAATGCCGACATTTGACCTGACCATTCTCGTACGCACCGGGTCAATATACGACCCGCTCGAAAAGGCCGGTCTGGCCGATATGGCCGGTTACCTGATGCGCAACGGTGACGTTCAGGGAATGACTGCCAAAGAGATCGATGAGCGGCTTGCATATCTTGCCGGCGACATCTCCGTCAACATCGGCCCGACTCAGGGCCGGATCGACCTTTTCTGCCTGTCGAAGGATATTGACGAAGGTTTGATGCTGTTGAAGAAAATTCTTTATACTCCGGTCTTCAGCCAGGAGGCCCTCGACCGCTATCGCGCGGACATCCTGTCCGATTTCGAGCAGCGTAACGCATCAACCGAGGCTATCGAGAGGCGGGAATGGAATTTCCTGCTGTACGGCGATCACCCGTCCACAATCCCCATGCGCCGTACCGAGCAGTCTGTCAATTCAATAACCCGCGATGATCTGGCCGCCTTTCATAAAAAATATTTCTTCCCCGGCAATTTTACATTCGCAATCGCCGGTGATTTCAAGACCAGCGACATCATCGAAAAACTGAACGATCTGCTTGGCGGATGGCCCGATCGTAAACTGGAACTTCCGGTAATTTCTGATCAAATACCCGGTCCGAAACCGGGAGTGTACATGATAAAGAAGGAAGATGTTAATCAGTCTCGCATCATGGTAGGACACCTCGGCGTAAAGCGTGACATCCCCGATCAATATGCACTGTCGGTTATGAATGATCTTCTCGGCGGCGGCGGCTTTACTTCGCGAATCACGCGCCGGGTGCGATCCGATGAGGGGCTGGCCTATAATACCGGCAGCG
>JBFMFJ010000581.1:0-1760 GCA_040752235.1 Candidatus Zixiibacteriota bacterium
ATTAAATATAACGAAATCGACATTTTATGCAAGTATATAATGTACTGCAGCATACAGTAACGGAAAAGATTAACGGAATGATTTGTAGATTTTTTCAGCCAGGTTTTTTGGAATGCCGTTTACTGCCATCAGTTGTTCCAATGTTGCTTCCTTGATTTTCCTAACTGACCCGAAGTGTTTGAGAAGAATTTCGCGTCTTTTCGGCCCGATCCCTTCCAGTTTGTCCAATGAGGACTTAATCGTCCGCTTCGAGCGGACCTTTCGGTTATACTCAATTGCGAAGCGGTGCGCTTCATCGCGAATTCGTTTCAGAAGCATCAGACCGGGTGAGGCTTTGGGGATTGTCAGAGGTTCCGGATTGCCCGGCAAGTATATTTCCTCAAAGCGCTTGGCCAGGCCGATAATATTCTGCCCCTCAAAGCCCAGAGATGCGATTTCCTTCTGCACCGAGGACAGTTGTCCCTTCCCGCCGTCAACCACGAGCAAATCGGGCGGCGTCCCTTTTTCCTGCTGAAGCCGGTAAAAATATCTACCGACCACTTCCCGCATCATGGCGAAATCATCCTGCCCCCGGACATCCTTTATCTTGAAATGCCGGTAGCCCGATTTTTGCGGCTTGCCGTTGGCGAAATATACCAGCGAACCGACAGCATCGGTTTCCCCGGTATTCGAAATATCGACACAGGCAATCATCCTCGGCGACCGCGTCAGGTGCAGGCCGTCTTTTAGAGCCTGAACCGATTTGGAAACCCGCTCCTTGAATCCCTTTTTCTGTATCAAAATTTCATCAAGCAGAAGCCGGGCATTGGTGGCGGCAAGATCGACCAGTTTCAGCTTCTCCCCTTTCTGCGGCGTCAGGATTCTTACTTTCCGGCCCAGCATTTTCGATAACCATTGCGAAATGACATTTTCGTCATCGAGCTTCAATGGAAGATAGACTTCCTCCGGAAGATTCGGCTGATTGTTATAGTACTGCCCGAGAAATCCGCTCATCAGGGCCGAGTTTTCCTCTTCCGGCTCCGAAGTCAACTGGAAATCCTGCCGTCCGATCAAAATCCCCTCTCTGATCTGCATGATAACCACGACGGTATATCTTCCATCACGTGCGAATGAAATAATATCCCGGTTGACCACCACGCCGGCATCTACCTTTTGTTTTTGACGGACCGACTCCAGCGCCGTAATCTGGTCGCGTATTTCGGCCGCCTTTTCGAATTCCATTTCATCCGACAGGCGGGCCATCCTTTCTCTCAGTTTATCTATCAGAGTCTCGCCCCGGCCGGACAAGAACAGCAGAACCGAATCGACATTCTCGCCGTAATCCTCGCGGCTCTGCAGATTTTCGCACGGCCCGCCGCAGCGGCCGATATGATAATCAAGGCAAACCTTTTGCGGTTTGCCGGTCGGATGCGGAATAATCAGATTGCAGCTTCGAATCTTGAACAGGCGGCTGAGAAAGCGCATTGTCCCCCGCATCCCTTTGGAGTTCGTATATGGCCCGAAATAGCGGTTTCCATCTTTTTCCAGCCGACGGACAACAAGTATTCGCGGAAACGGTTCGGAAGTGGTCACTTTGATATATGGGAAATGTTTATCATCCTTGAGATTGATATTATAGCGCGGCCGATGCTCCTTGACCAGATTGGCTTCAAGAATAAGGGCTTCGATTTCAGAATCGGTCACCATCAACTCCAGGTCATCAATAGTTGACACCATCCTGGCCGTTTTGGCGGCATGATTCTGAGCCGACTGGAAATAGG
>JBFMFJ010000582.1:0-1728 GCA_040752235.1 Candidatus Zixiibacteriota bacterium
CGATGCAAAACCACCATGGTGGCCGGAATTCCGATAAGGATCATCAAAATCGTGATTGAGACAACCGTGACTATCGAGGTCCTCCGCGCCCGACTGATCTGTGCCGTCGATGAGGCGGCCCCGAGACTGCCGACGATGACGTCGCTTTCTATTATCGGCGCCGAAATATATATAGTGTCATTTCTGATCTCGAATGTTTCACCGTTAAGAAGCATGTCATTGTACTGGCTGCCCGAAACCGGAGTCATGGCGCTACCGGATATGACTTGCTTGATATCAGTGTGAGCAAGGAAATTATGGTCAGGATCGGTTATCCCCACCCAGTAAATATCGCCATTGTCCTCTGCCAGTTTTTTGCAAATATTGTTGAGCAGGAGGACATCGGGACCATTGGTGGATATAATCAATTTACCGGCCGAACCGGAATACGAACGAATTTGGACAAGCAGTTTATCCGCTACGCCTTGTGTCACAGTTTTTACATACCGATCCGTCATGACATATCCGGTGGCCAGCATAAGCGCCAGGATTATTCCCGAGACATATAAAGAAAACTCAAAGCGGATGGATTTTCTGAATTGACCCGCTTTGGGCCATTCATTATCCGGCATATTATGGTGATTCGTGCTCATATGACAACTCTTCCAGCTTTCTGATTTCGTTTTCTGTACGTTTTATGTAATCGTTTATTTCCGCATTTTCGGGATCCAGCAAAGCCGCCTTTTTCCAGGTGTCGACGGCCATGCGCAGCTGATTCCGGCCATACATTTCCACGCCTACATATTTGTAGGCCTTGACCAGGTATTGTCGGACGGACTGGTAACCGGGCGCCAGACGATCGACTTTCTCCCAGTAATCGATGGCTTCGGAAAGACTGCCTTTTTCGAACAACTTTTGAGCCGCTGCGTATGCTTCCTGTACCTCTCTCAACACTTCATCGCTTAATGTCTTCCTGTCCGCAGGTTTGACTATTGTTTCTTTGGGAGCGGAACTCAACCTTATTTCCTGCTGGATTCTGATTTTCGTATTTGTGCACCACTGATGACCGGGGAACAACATCAGGGCGGAATCAATTGCCTCGCCGGCCTGTTTGAAATTGCCGGCGGCAAAGGCGGCCGTCGCTTTTTCCTTATATATCTCAAATTCCGTTTTCTTTATCGCCAGTTTTACACGGTTATCATTGGGGGCGTATTCCTCGAGTGTACTGATAACTTTCAGGGCATTAGCTGCCTGACCGTAACTCAGGAGAGAGTCCACAATCATCAACTGGCTGACAATCATTTCCTCGCGCGTCGTGTTATTTTTGATGGCATCAACCGCCGATTGGAGCAGGGTCAGGGCCTCATTGGAATCGGAAAATTTATCAAGCGCCAGTCCGGTAAAGTACTGAGCGGCCAGATAATCGCCGCCATCGAATCTTGCCTGAGCCGAGTCCATGTATTGCCTGTATTCCTGTTTGGCGCTGGCCTCCTCAATACGTTTATGTGATTCCAAAGCCAGTTCATATATGCCGGTAGTATCGATTCCCGCATTCCTGGCCAGGAACATGGCACGGTCGAAATAATTGCCGGCCTCGACCAGTTTCCCGCTGTCGAGATTTTGGCGACCCTGTTGGACCAGGTCGAGTATCATTTCGCGGTTGCGCGATATCAGGCGGCTATTCATCAGGTTATTGAACTCCGCCTCACGCTTTTCCGCTCTGGCCTTTCTCTGGTGGCTGAGCGGGGT
>JBFMFJ010000583.1:0-1714 GCA_040752235.1 Candidatus Zixiibacteriota bacterium
TGATATCAGGTACGCTACCGAATATATATCAGAATCAGATTGGTACTCCGCCACGCAAGTGGCGGATGTACCGGCGCCCGGTTCGCCCGGCTACAGCGAAAGCATGGTCGTTTCGGGCCTTAATCCCGATGTAACATATTACTTTGGGATTAAGGCCGGTGATGATGCCGGCAACTGGTCGCCCCTGTCGAATATAGCTATTTCGGGAGAAACATCCGATCTTGACCCCCCCGCGCAAATTACCGATTTGGATGCGCTGCCCGGTTATAATGAAGGCGAGATTCTTATAACCTGGACCGCGGTCGGTGATGACGGCGTAACGGGCGCGGCCTCGGCCTACGAAATCAGATACTCGCTCGATGAAATCTCAGAGGCCAACTGGAGTGACGCTACTCTTTATAATGCGGCGCCGACACCACGGCCGGCCGGATATACCATTTCAGTTTTGATGAACGGCCTTCAGCCCGGACAAAGCTATTATATCGGGATTGTGGCCTACGATGATGCCAATAATCCTTCGAGCTTGTCGAATATTGTTTCGGAAGTGGCGCAAGTTGATATTTCACTGGGTGCGGAAGATACCATACAGGTTGTCGCTCCCGGGAACAATACTGTTGTCAACAGTATGAAGCCGAATCTTGTGATTCAAAATGTCGATGAAACACCAAGCAATGTCTATTATTTCGAGCTGGCTACGGACGCCGCCATGAGCAATATCGTTGGCGCCGATATCGCAACGCAGGAGACCGGGGAAAATACGACATTTGAAGTTGCGGAGGAACTATCCGAGGGAACGACATATTATTGGCGCGCCAGAATGGGCACTGACTATATCAGCGTCGTTTCAAGCTTCACTGTGATGCCGCGATCACACGTCTATCCCAATCCGTTTGAGATGTCCCAGGCGGATTTTGCGACTTTTAAGGAACTGCCGTTGAATTCGAATTTGATAATTATGACAGTTTCGGGTGCAACGGTCAGAAAATGGTCGGATATTTCAGGCGATATTACCTGGGACGGCAGTAACGATTCCGGCGGCAAAGTGGCTTCCGGTGTGTATCTGTGGTATATTGAAGGGACGGATATTAAAGGCAAGCTGGTCGTAAAACCATAGGCGATTCCTCCTTCTAAACATTAATCCGATATTTTAATAAAGACGGCGGGCCAAAATGCGCTTTTATTTAATATTGCACATTAGACTTGCAGCGCTTATGTTTCAATCTGACAAGGCTTTATCAATGGCGTGCGAAAGACTATTTCTCTATGAAAATCCTTGTGCTTGATGAAGAGTTCCCGTATCCGCCGAATACGGGCAAACGAATCAGAAGTTTTAACCTCCTGAAGAGGCTGGCCCGTAATCATGAGTTACACTACCTGGCCTATGGTAATCAGGATTCCGAAAGTTATGCCGCTCTGCAGAAAAACGGGATGAATCCCATCGCGGTTAAACCACAGGTGCCGGCCAAGTCGGGCTTGTTGTTTTACATCAGGCTGTTTCTGAACCTGTTTTCCGGTCAGCCATACATTGTTTCCAGTCATTATTCGACTCTTTTTGATCATACCGTCAGGACGACAGTGCGCGACCTGAAACCTGATATTATCATCTGTGAGTGGACCCCTTATGCCATGTTTGTCGAGAAGTATAAGGACGTGAAGAGAGTGGTGGTGGCCCACAATGTGGAGACCCGTATCTGGCAGCGTTATTTCGAAAATG
>JBFMFJ010000584.1:0-1711 GCA_040752235.1 Candidatus Zixiibacteriota bacterium
CTGATTGGCAAAAAAATCAATTACCGATTGGGCGATTATCGGGCCGATTCCTTCTATTGTGGTCAGATCATCAAATGAAGCCGCCTGCAAAGTTTCGAAGTCACCGAAATGCGAGGCCAGAAGCCGTGCCGCAGTTTCACCGACACCGAAAATCCCAAGAGCGACAATTATATTCGGTAATTCTCTCTCTTTTGATACCTCAATGGCATTAAGAAGATTCTGCGCTCGTTTGTCGGCCATGAGTTCCAATGGAAGGAGTTTATCTCTGGTGAGATAATATATGTCGGAAGGATCATGAACGAGCCTCTTTTCAACCAACTGCGTCGCCAGTTTGCCCCCCAGCCCCTCGATATCCATAGCATCCTTGGAAGCGAAATGAAAAATTCTTTCTATGACCTGGGCGGGACAGGCGACATTGAAACAGCGATGCGCCGCTTCTCCCTCCGGGCGATGCACCTCCGAACCGCATGATGGGCAGGTGGCCGGCATTTTTACCGCTTTTTCGGAACCGGTGCGCCGCTCTTTGATCACGGCGACTACATCGGGGATGACATCTCCGGCCCGTTTGATTATGACGGTGTCTCCGATCTTAATATCCAGCGTTTTTATTTCATCTTCATTGTGCAGGGAGGCATTCGATACGGTGACGCCGGAAACCCTGACCGGTTTCAGTCTGGCCACCGGCGTTATGACACCGGTGCGGCCGACTGAAAAAATTATATCTTCTACGACTGTCTCCTCCTCCTCGGCGCTGAATTTCCAGGCCATGGCCCAGCGCGGTGCCCGGGATATTTCACCCAGCTTATTCTGGCTTTCGAAATCATTTACTTTTACAACCATGCCATCTATTTCGTAATCCAGAGTCGGGCGAAGCTTCTCGAGATTTTCGAATTTTTCTATCACCTGATCGATGCCGACCACCTTTTCCATATATTCATTGACGCGGAAGCCTTCGTTTTTCAGAAATTGCATGGCGGCAAAATGATCCTGAAGATCCGGCAATTTGGTATCTGAAATGCCGTAGGCATAAAAGACCAGTGGTCGCGTGGAGGTTATTTTTGAATCAAGCTGCCGAAGCGAACCGGCTGCGGCATTACGCGGATTGGCGAATGGCGGGGTGCCATTCTTTTCCATAGCTTTGTTGAGCTTCTCGAAGGCCCTTTTATGGATTATGACTTCGCCGCGAACTTCCAGTCTGTCATACCTTCCGGCCACCCTCTCCGACAAACGCAGCGGAATACTTCTAATCGTTTTTATATTCGGCGTGACATTTTCTCCTTTTGTCCCATCGCCGCGGGTTGAGCCGATGGTGAGATCACCTTTCCTGTAGACCAACTCGACTGCCAGCCCGTCAAGTTTTGGCTCAATTACATATTCAACGGGATCTGCAGTTCCAAGTCCCTCATGAACGCGCCGGTCGAAGTCAGAAAATTCCTCGGGAGTCGTCACTTTTTGAAGGGATAACATCCTGACATTATGAGTATATGTCTCAAAGGCGGGGAGAGGTGCCGCACCGACTCGCTGCGATGGTGATTCGGGCGTAACGAGCTCGGGATAGTCTTTCTCGAGCTGAAGCAACCGGTCGAACAGGCGATCATACTCGGCGTCGGATATTTCCGGCCGGTCATGCACATAGTACAGCCGGTTATGATTTTCTATTTTTTCGACCAGTCGGCGGTATTCCTCTTTGATTTTTCCCTGAATCGGCATG
>JBFMFJ010000585.1:0-1705 GCA_040752235.1 Candidatus Zixiibacteriota bacterium
TTCACTCCCGGCCTATAAAGCTTTGCTGTTTCTTCAATAATATTTTTGACTTTGTTGAATGCCTTAATAAGTTTCGCCGGGGGCCTCGATTCATTCTCACGCCGGAAATAGGCGAGCCGTTGCAAGTCGGAGCAGAAACCGTTCACCCTGGCCCCGAAATCGATATGGAGCAAATCGCCCGGCAACAGGACCGCCTCGGTGGGACTTCCATGACCGGGACTGCTTTTGGCCCCGGCATTGACGATGGTATCAAATGAATTGACGGTACCCATTCTCCGCAAATTATAATCGATAAGTCTGGCAATATCGATTTCGGTCATGTTTACTCTGATTTGCTCAATCGATTCGCGCCAGCATTCGGTCGCCATCAAAGCCGCCGATGCAATTTGCTCTATTTCCTGCATAATTTTGCGTCCGCGGAGCAGGGAAATAATCTCTTCGGATGAAACAATTCTTTCTACATACGGCGTGCCCTTCAGATATTCCATCAGCAGAAGAAACATACCATGAGTCAATCCGTCGGCGGCGTTATCATTGACCGAATAATTGAGCGCGATCTTCCGCGGATTGAATTTTTTTATGGCGCGCCTTATCTCTTTGCCGCAGTCCTGAACATAAGGCTGCACATCCAGATAGCGGCGAGATTTTTTGAAATTGGCGGCATCATAATTTCCGACCAGCGCCAGCGTGTCGCCGTCTTTGGTGATGAAGAAGGCGGATTGCCAGACTACCTGATGGCCCACGACCAGATCCATGACCGGGTCGGCCATCATGCTCGATTCGCGGCAGAAAATCAGCCAGAGATCGATGTCCAGTTCATTCAGGATTTCGATGGTCTGTTCGATTTTGGCCTGAACCAGATCAATGCCCATATCAGTACCTTGTAATATCCACGCGGGTGATATTGTTAATATTACGCCCCAGGAAACGCTCGGCGATCTGCGAAAATTTGTCAGGGACATCGGAGACATAAAACTTATGCATCACATCGCCTCCCGAAGGCCGGAGCAGGTTTCGAACCGACAATACGGCCGCCAGTTCACGGGCGGTTTCCTCGGCGGAATCTATCAACCTTACATTCGGCCCCATCACTTTACCGATGACCGATTTCAAAAGGGGATAGTGCGTGCACCCGAGGATAAGCGTGTCAATATCGAGATCGAAAAGTGTTTTGAGGTAATCCTGCGCTATCAGATAGGTGGCTTCCTTTTCTATATACGCTTCCTCCGCCAGCGGCACGAACAGGGGACAGGCCAGCGAAAATACTTTGGTTTCATGCCGGCGTTTCTGTATGGCTCTGGCATAACTATCGGAGCCGATGGTGGCCTTGGTCCCGATAATACCGATTCTATTATTTCTGGAATGATTCATGGCCGCCTTTGCTCCCGGCTCGATCACGCCCAGGATGTCGATGTCGAATTCATCCTGAAGTGTTTCAAGGGCGACCGCCGATACGGAGTTGCAGGCCACGATAATTATTTTAACATGATGTTCCATCAGGAAGCGGACATCCTGTCGCGCAAAATTAATAATGGTTTCCTTGGAGCGGCCGCCGTAAGGAGAGCGGCCGACATCGCCGAAATAAACGATGCTTTCTCCCGGCAAAAGTTTGAAGATTTCCGACACAACGGTCAGACCGCCGACGCCGGAATCAAACACTCCAATCGGTTTATTTTGCAGTTCTTCATGTGTCATTATTTTTTCT
>JBFMFJ010000586.1:0-1699 GCA_040752235.1 Candidatus Zixiibacteriota bacterium
CGCCCAAAAGCGCCATTCCGGCATTTCGGCAACCCCTTGCCAGTCCCTCGATTATTTCGGCAACCACATCCGGGTCCAGCTTGCCCGTCGCAATATAATCCAGAAAAAACAGCGGTTTGGCGCCATGCACCAAAATATCATTAACACAATGATTGACCAGGTCCTCACCGACCGTATTATGACGGCCGCACATGAAGGCCAGTCTCAGTTTGGTCCCGACACCATCGGCAGAGGAGATCAGAACCGGCGACTTCAAGCCGCCCAGTTCCGGTTTAAAAAAACCCCCAAAAGAGCCGATTTCCGACAAGACAGAATCGTTAAAAGTATCTTTGGCCAGCTTTTTAATTCTTTCCTTGGCTGCATCGGCCGCGGCGATATTTACACCGGATGCAGCATAATTCAATTTTCCCTTTTCCATAATAGTGGGAAGCTAACATTGTATAAATTGATTGTCAAGATAATAGAAAATTCGAAAAAAAAATCATTTTGACCTTAATTTGAATTCTGCGGGTTGACTAATCGCCTGTTATTAGATAAATTTGGTCAATGTTTTACCGCAATATGATTTGGAAATCACCCCTATAACAGGAGTCTTGAGATGAAGAGAGGATTAGTAATTCCGGTTCTTGTGACATTGCTTTTTATGGCATGGGCGGGAACTACGGGAGCCAATGAAATCCAGCTTGATGTCAAGGAACGAACACTTGCCAACGGCATGACCATTCTGGTGCTGGAAAAGCACACGGCGCCCGTCTTTACCGGGCTTATCAGATTCAAAACCGGTTCCATTGATGAACATCCCGGCATTACGGGGATTTCTCATTTCCTGGAACACATGATGTTCAAAGGCACCAGAATATTCGGCACCAATAATTATGAGGCCGAGGTTCCCCTTATGCGAAAAATCGATTCTCTCGGAGATCTGATGCTCCGGGAGCAAATCAAGTTGCAGAATCCGATTGATGCTCCTGACTCCACCAGGTATAGAGAATTGCGGCAACAAATCGCCGATATCCAGGCCGAGGGCAAACCGTATGTTGTCAAAGATGAATTGTGGAGCACATATCTTCAGCACGGCGGAACCAGACTCAATGCCGGAACAGGCAATGACGGCACCAGCTATTTTGTGTCTCTTCCGAAAAACAAACTGGAATTGTGGGCTCTTTTGGAATCAGATCGGCTGAAAAATATTGTCTTCCGCGAGTTTTATTCCGAGCGCGACGTAGTCATGGAAGAACGCCGGCTGTCGCTTGAAAATGAACCGGACGGACGGCTGGATGAGGCTTTCTCCGCCACCATGTTCTGGGCAAACCCATATGGCTGGCCGGTGGTTGGGTGGATGACCGACCTTCAAAGAATAACACATGAAGATCTCAAAGAGTATTTCCGAATACATTACGGCCCGGGTAATGCCGTGGCTGTTATTGTCGGTGATGTCAACGCCGAGGAGGTCTTTTCCATGTGCGAAAAGTATTTCGGCGACATTCCCGCACAGCCTCTTCCCCCGGCCGTTATGACTGTCGACGATAATCAGATGGGTGAGCGCCGGGTTGAAGTCGTTATGGATGCCAATCCAAAGGCCTTTGTGGGGTGGCATATTCCGAGAATCGGTCATCCCGATATCGCCCCGCTCGATGTCGCCGCGAATATTTTGGCTTCCGGCCGGACCAGTCGTTTCTATAAAAAAATAAAATAGGCC
>JBFMFJ010000587.1:0-1669 GCA_040752235.1 Candidatus Zixiibacteriota bacterium
CCATTAAAATGATGATCGCAAAATAGGGTGCCTTATGCCCGGCTTGAGCCTGATCGCCAAAACCGAACCATTAGGGCAAAAAGCGGCCGATAGCTTTTTGCTTTTGAAACATCTTCCGAAATTCAATATTGATAGCATTATCTCGAATAGAAATATCGCTGCCGCATTTGTCGGTTATGATGGATACCCAAAAATATGCTTTGATGATCCCGATAAATTTATTCTTGTGGAAGGGATGATATATAATTTTGGCGACGACATCATTAAATCATCCCTTATCGGGATTGCGGGTAAATTCCGGGAAAACGACTCTTATCAGGAAAATATCAGGCGCTTCATGGCTGATGCCGATGGCGACTACCTGGTTTTTATATATCTGAAGAAAGAAAGCCGGTTGTTGCTTTTCAACGACCGCTGGGGGCGGCTGCCGTTTTATTATTCCTTCTCCGATAAGATGCTGGTTTTGTCCCGGGAAGTGAAGTTTATCCTCGAGTGGGTTCCGAGGCTTCAATACAATGTTCATGCCATGGCTCAGTTCCTGACTCTGGAGTACATACCTGGCGATAGTACATTTTTCAAGGAAATTTACCGGCTTGCGCCGGCCTCGGTCATAGAGGCCGACATAACTGACACCGTTATAAATGCCAGTGTATCCCCGCGAATTATCCCGGTATCATTTAAACATATGGAAACCGGTTTGAAACGCTATCAGGCGGCGGAAAAATATCTGGAGCTGTTCAGGCAATCATTGAAATGGCGGGTGGATAAATTATCCGAAAAGAATATTCCGATAGTAACCGATCTGAGCGGCGGCTATGATACGCGTGCCGTTTTCGCAGGATTGTGCGAAATCGGCGCCGATTTCACGGCATGCTCCGATAGATTAATAACCGGGGATGAAACCGGGACTGCCCGCCGACTGGCCGAATTATATGGCAAAGACATTTGTGTCATGGCGGCGGAGCATCCGATTGATAATATCGATGAAATGGCGCGCCTTTTGTATATCACCGACGGGCTGGTCAATGCGCTGATTGATACTTCCTGCTACTACGATGACCTGGAGCGCGAAAATAAGATTCCGGGACCTTTCGCCAATTTCAAGGGTATGGGTGGTGAGTTTATCCGCTGGGTGTATATGCCCAAAAAGGGATACCATCATCTGGCTGATGCCATAATCGATGACGGCTATAATCATTATATGGAAATCTCGCAGGCCTGCTCACTGCTGGGATTGAAAAAAGATGATTTAAGGGATAATCTGAAATCCGAAATCGATCACTATAATGAACCTGATCCGACAGGGCAGACGCGGCATCTCTTCTTCGACTACAACAACAAAACCGTCAACACCGGCGAGGACCGCAACCGCCTGTTTTGCTGGACGGTCGCGCCCTTGTGGGGTAATCATCTGTTTTCCTTTGCCTCCGAGATGATACCGCCTCGATATATAGACTATGATTTCTTCGCCCTGTTTTTGGAGCTTCTCAGTCTAAAATCAATCCGGATTCCGATATATGGCAGCGGCGTTCGATTCGACTCTGTCGTCAGCAGGGTGCTGTTTCGAAATCGGATGAATATTAAAAGGACGATCAGAGACAATAAATATTTATTCAAGACAGCCCGGTGGATCAGGGAGCGAATAAGACCGAAGCGATATATAGTATCC
>JBFMFJ010000588.1:0-1668 GCA_040752235.1 Candidatus Zixiibacteriota bacterium
TTGGTCAGTTTTTCGAAGAAAATCCGCCGGTTGCCAAGAAGATTTCGGAGAAGATCATCTCCGCGGCTCGTTCGCGCGAGGCGGCCCGCAAGGCGAAAGAATTGACCCGCCGGAAGACAGCGCTCGATCATGCCGCTCTTCCGGGGAAACTGGCCGACTGTTCGATGACCGATCCGGAATCATGCGAGCTTTATATTGTCGAGGGTGACTCGGCCGGCGGATCGGCCAAGCAGGGCCGCGACAGAAAATTCCAGGCGATTCTTCCTCTCAAAGGAAAAATCCTTAACGTTGAAAAAGCCCGGCTCGATAAGATTCTTTCCAATGACGAAATCAGAACCATGATTACCGCTCTCGGAACCGGAATCGGCACCGATGAATTCGATCTGGCCGCCCTGCGATACAACAAAGTCATTATCATGACTGATGCTGATATCGATGGCGCCCATATCCGAACGCTTATTCTGACCTTCTTTTTCCGCTATATGAAGGCACTTATCGAGCAGAAAAATATTTATATCGCGCAACCACCGCTTTACCGCGTTTTCAAAGGCAAGAAAGAGCAATATGCCTTTTCGGACGAGGAACGCGACCGGGTTATCGCCCAGTTCGGAAAAGAAGGCGTTTCGGTGCAGCGCTATAAAGGTCTTGGTGAAATGAACCCGGAGCAACTCTGGCGGACAACCATGGATCCCGAGACCAGAACGCTTTTGCAGGTTTCGATGGAGGATGCCAAGGAAGCCGACCGGCTGTTCACCACGCTGATGGGTGATGCCGTTGAGCCGCGCCGTCAGTTTATCCAGGAAAATGCACAATATGTCCGCAATCTGGACGTTTAGTAATATTACCTGAATGATAAGGCGGGTTCAATCTTGAATCCGCCTTTTTTTATCCTTCAATATGTGATTGACATCGATCCCGACTGACATATATTGACAATAAATCGGCGCCTTGACGACGTAAAAAATTAAATTTAATAGATTAATTTAATCCATAAAAGAGAAAGGAATAATCATGCACGGATTTTGTCATTTCGAAATTCCATGTACCAATTTCGAGAAAATCGGCAAATTCTACACCGATGTTTTCGGCTGGAATGTCCAGATAATCCCTGAGATGGATTATGCCATGTTTCGGACTCCGTCCGGGCCGGGCGGCGGTTTCGATAAAAGGTATAAGATTTCCAAAGATCCCGGAATTGTGCTTTATATCGAGGTGGAGGAAGTCAATGCCGCGCTTAAGAAAATCGAGGCGGCCGGAGGCAAAACAATCCGCCCCAAAACCCAGATATCGCCGGAATACGGTTATTATGCATTTTTCGGAGATATCGAGGGCAATACTCTGGGCCTATGGTCAAAAATCTGAGTGCTGATAGTAATCAGTCTCATAATCTGACGGCTCTTGAAACAGGGCCGTCTTTTTTTGTTTTAATAAGACACTCTTGTGCATATCTTTCAACAAAGATTCTTTATATGGCTCATTGGATATCGGATGGATCAATATTATTCGGAAAAGCTTTCGGCGTCACGATTGAAACAGTGCTATGAAATAGCGTCACCACGTGTTAAGCAGTACCTTAAGGCTGAAATATGCCATGTTCTCGAGAGAGTGCGAAGTTCCGACACCATCCTCGAGACGGGCTGCGGTTATGGAAGAGTCATAAAGTATATT
>JBFMFJ010000589.1:0-1654 GCA_040752235.1 Candidatus Zixiibacteriota bacterium
CGCTCATTTCGCCGGTTATAAAAGCGGCCATTCCCTTTGTCATCATACTCATTCCCTGGATAATCATCACCAGCGCCTATTTCGGCACACTTTCCATACGTGACCCTGATTATTCCAAAGCAAATATAAGGTCAAGCTCTTCAATCGAGTATGAAGGGTACGATCTTGATTATACCGACAAAGATTTCTGGACATCTCCGGTATTGCAGACCATAACCAAAGATCCGATGGGATATGCCGGTTTGCTGGTCAAAAAACTCACCAGGCTCTGGAAACATCCCTATAATGATTTCAGGCAGTCTTTTATTCTTGGGCCGCAGTCGGCGAAGATTTACCACTTCCTGATAATTATAACCGGCCTGTTCGGGATATTCGCATTTATGACGGATTCAGGAAAAGGACTGATATTACTCCTTCTTCTGCCGCTCTATTATACGGGAATTCATGTCATCTTTCATGCCCTGGCAAGGTACAATCTCAACGCCATGCCTTTCATGATCATCGCCTCGTCGGCAGTCATGATTATAATCTATGATTACCTGAACGAAAAATTACGCCTCCGACAAACGGCCATTATAATAAAACTGAGCCTTTTCCTGGCAGGGCTGGTTGTAATATTTCTAATCCCGGAGAGAATTGCAGTCCCGTTGCTGGGAAAAGCCGGAGCAGTCGGAATGTTATTGGCCAAAATAGTTATATTTATGGCCCTGCTCTATTTTCTTTATAAAGAATTATATATTCATATTGGCAGAAAAGCGATGACAATTACTGTCATTCCCGCCATAATTATACTGATAACGATTTCAATACCCTCTTTATCCGCTGACAACTGGGCGGAATGGAAATGCCGTCTTGATTCTCCCGGGCAACTGGCCGGTGTCCGGATATACATCCCCGACGGTTTCAGACTGCAGCCGGGAGAACCGGTTCGAATCGGAATTGACCTGACCGGCGAAAAGGGTGTCGGTCAATCGGGACATCCCATCGGCCTGCACATTAACGGCCAGCGAAGTGTCCTGGATCTGAGCCGACCGCCGATTAATGAGTTTTATTACAGGAAGATGACCTATAATGTCTTTCAATCGATACTTGGGGTTGATTCGATACAAATGCCGTCATGGCGGTTTATCCCCCTGAATCCTGAGATTTTCAACCAACTTCTGGATGAATCCGGATATATCGATATCGCTATTGACAATAACAACTTCGGCCGGCTGGACCTGCGCGGAGGATACAATTTTGGCCCGAAACCCAAAGTCAATATGCCCAGCCTGACCCATTCTTCCATTGAGAGATATATTGAGAAGGGGGACCCGAGGATATGGGTCGACTATAATCTTTCTTCCGATTCAGCAATTAGTTATTATATTGAAGATACTCGAAACCGGCGGCCCGAATTCAATGATTTATCGGGATCGTTCGGGAAACAGGCCGGCCGGTATCGTATTGTATTGGAAATCAAACGCCTTAATGAGGCGAGGTATTATTTTTAGGAGTCGCCATGAATATCGGCATAATCGGATGCGGCTACTGGGGCCCGAACCTGATAAGAAACTTCAATTCGCTCAAAGGGGTCCGAGTGACTGGTATCTCGGATTTGCGGCCGGAACGGCTGGAATATATGTCGCGGCTGTATCCGAATATCAAGATCGCT
>JBFMFJ010000590.1:0-1652 GCA_040752235.1 Candidatus Zixiibacteriota bacterium
CCTTATACACATTACTGACGTCGCTCAGAAAAGTGGCAGAAGCTGAAAACCGATTCCGCGGGTTATTGCTGTCTATGAATTCCACGCCTACAAAACCTCCGGCTTCCCAGGTATTATCAATCTTCGATATCTTCTTTACCGTCTTATCGTCCACGTCAAAAGTATCGTTGCGCCCAAAGCGGAAATTGCCGACCGGGCCAAGGCGAAGAAACGGATGATTCAGCGCATTCACATATAATTCGGTTGCGATAAGCTGGGCGTACCACTGAGTTTTCGGATATGTCAGTTTAAAGAACGGTGCCGCCCCGACCTTATAATTATTAGACCCTTCGTAATCGGGAACCATCGCGACCCCGACGCCAACCACATTAGGGACGTTTTCTATGCTGAATGGTGTCTCCTGTGCCAAAGCATGTGAGGCAAGAGCCACAGAAAATATTGTTGCTGCCATGACAATAAGAATGTTCTTAATATTCTTCATAATTCATCCTCCTTCTTTGGTTTTGTTTTCAGATTGTCCAAATTTCTTAATGGTGAAATATTTCTATACGCCTCCTTTCTCTCCTATGCAATGTCTGAATCCTCAACATCCTTTGCCGATTCAGCATGCATTATTTATGCAACCGGTCGTAAAGTCATTTTTTCATTCAATGCATCGCATTGTTTAGGTCATCGAGAAGCTGCCGGAATTCTGCCGACTGGCCAAGTATCCTGTGCGCTACATCGCGTAGTTTGTCCACCTCTTCGGATTTCAATTTGAATGAGGTAGGTAGACTCTTGAAATACTCGCGCTCTGCTTCATCCCGGAGAGCGTCGAACTTCACCTCGATAAGATAGAACTTGATGTCACCGCATGTACCGGGCTCCGTCGAAATCGGTTTGTCCGCACATCTGTTTTTTTGTATCTCTTCGGCCCATCTGTAGAAACTTTCCCTCAGCAGCATAACGGTCTCAAAGTTGTACCGCGTAATCGCAATTGATGAATAGGAATTCAGCATAGCGGCAAATGCCGGTGGCTTGCCGAATAAGGCCCATGACCTGCTGATTTCAGTCTCTGCATTGACTACAATGAAGACAACCTTATGGATATTTTCAAGGCCCATATATTTTAATGTTTCCCATACGCCGCCCAACGCAAGCACTCTGTCAAGAGCGGCCCTGAGCCCAAGGTTATCGGCGACTCCTCCGTCCACCAGATGGATGTATTTCGTCTTGCCCGCCTCCATATACGGTCTCAAATTGTTTAAGTGGTGAAACTCCCGCTTTGTGATATCCTGGTCCGCCAGGATTTTTTCTAATCTCTCCGGCAATTTATATCCACAGATGCCGGCGTAATTACGAAGGGTGATCGGCGTGAGGAGTATCGGCACGGCAGACGAAGCGGCCGCGGCCCGAGCTACAGGGAATTTTGACGCATCCGAACAAAATTGCATCAAAGATATCCTGGTTGAATGCCAGCCGGATTCCGGTAATCATGTCAGTGGCGTTGATCAAGATCATGGGGCCTTTGCGGTTAGCAATATCTCCAAATGTTCCCCCGTCAAACACGTGCTTATCGTAATATTCCGCTGCAAGGTCGCTACGGTCAAAATATGGCGAAAAGAGACGCAGCCAGTTTACAGGATTGAGAAAAATCCTTGTGAACAGCGCGC
>JBFMFJ010000591.1:0-1639 GCA_040752235.1 Candidatus Zixiibacteriota bacterium
CTCCCGTGAAGGCCCCTTTCTCGAAGTCGAAAAGCTCCGACTCGAGCAGGTTCTCCGGGATGGCAGCGCAGTTTACCGGTACGAAACGATTGTCTTTTCGCGGCGACAATGAATGAATGGCCCGCGCCGCAAGCTCCTTGCCGGTACCTGATGGCCCATTTATCAGGACTGTGGTATCGCCGGGGGCAGCCAGATTGATCAGTTCCAGAACTTTTTTAATGGCCAGTGATTCCCCGATTATTTCGCCGCTTCCGAATGTCTCTCTTACCGTTTCGTTAAGGAGTTTATGCTCCACTATCAGGCGATGCTGCTCCGCGGCCTTGTTGAGATTCAACAACAACTCTTCCAGCTCGACCGGTTTGGTCTGATAATGAAAGGCTCCTCTTTTCATCGCCTCGACAGCGGTTTCGACCGAACCGAAGGCAGTCAGGACGATTATCTGAATGAAAGGATTAATAGCCCGCAGGCGTCCGATAAGTTCAATGCCGTTCATGCCCGGCATTTTCATATCAACCGCCGCCACCGGTGAAAAGAATGACGGGTATACTTCGAGTGCCTCTTCGCCCGATGAGGCCTGCTCGATAATGTAACCATTCTTCTCAAGGTAACCGGCCAGCATCTGGCGCTGCCCGGCTTCATCGTCAACAAGAAGCAGCTTGGTCTTTTTCATCATGACTATAATATTGCTTATATTTTTTTTTGCCAATAAAAAAACCCCTTCCCGAAGAAAGGGGTTCCATATTTTTGCCGATACTTTTTCTATTCTTGGCCGCCGAAGAAAACAGTAACACCGGTTCTTATCTGAAGATAACTTATATCACTCGGCATTTTATAAATTTCGCCATGCCAATCGGCCTCGGTATCTTTGGCCATCAGGTACTGATAACCGGCCTCGACATATAAACCGCCATACTCGGCCGAATACCATAAGACTCCGAAATAACCGCCGAAACCGAAAGCCGGATCATAGGATTGCTCTCTCAGTCGGTTCTGGTCGACCGTAATCCAGGTCGGGAATTTGGGCCAGCTTATAAAGCCCGTGGCCTTTAAATAAGGTTCGAAATTGGATTCATTACTCAGAGCATATTTGGTATAAACTCCGGTATTATAAAGCCGATAACTGAGGCCCCAGTCGCCATCCATACCAAATTGATTATAGTCGAAATAAATCCCGGCGCATATATTATTAGTGAAATAGTAACCGCCTGAAAGGCTGATATCAAAACCGGTTGTCGCCCCCAATGAATCATTCCAGTCACTCAGATCGCCGCTTGGAATGGCCAGGCCGCTGTGAAGGCCCACTTCGAAATTACGCCATTTTTCATCATCCTGAGCAAATGCGCTTAATGCGACCAATGACAATACTATCAGGGTCGAGAGCAGTCTTAACGATTTCATTGATATTCCCTCAATCTTTTATTCCAGCCCTATTGTTTCCAACTCTCTTTAACCTCTTCACACATAACGGCAAAGAAGCCAATCCACCAAAACAAGTTTTGAATTAAGCAATAATATGACGTTTTGTCAACAGGTTTTGTAAAATTAAACTTACCCGAATCCAACAATTTTGTCCAAACCCCGGACCTGGATCAGACAACGAAGAACAACACCGACAATGCAAATATCACCCACATAGCCG
>JBFMFJ010000592.1:0-1620 GCA_040752235.1 Candidatus Zixiibacteriota bacterium
TTTGTCCCGGCTTACACAACCGCGCCAATTATGCAACCGATCGACATTAAAAGACCGCTAAGAAAATGGACCTGAATGGTGCCGGCCTGGGCCGGGATGAATTCCTTGATATTCAGATATTCCCGGGTGAAAATACGCACCGTTTTGACCGCCACCGGCAAAGATAACAGTGCCACCAGCGCCCACGGTGTCAGTCCGGCAAAAAGAACCAGCAGGACGACGCCGACATAATTCCCGAAAATGAGGAAATAATATCCGAGTCTCGCCCATTTTTTGCCCAATGTGACCACCAGGTGGTTCTTGCCGACCGATTTATCGGCCTCATAATCCGGGAACTCGTTGACATACAGAATAGCGGTAATCAGGAAACCGATCGGGAATGAGGCCCAGAATGACAGCCATGTGAAATTACCGGTTTGAACAAAATATGAACCCATAATCGGCAGGATCCCGAAACAGGCCAGAATAGACAATTCGCCGACGCGGTTATAGGCAAAGGCATACCTTGTGGCAGTGTAGAAAAAACCGCCCAAAAAGCCAAGTCCTGCGAATATCAGCACCCAGTAGCCGGGCGTATGCAAAAAGAGGTAAATGCCGCAGGCCAGGGCAATTCCCCAGGCCGCAAAAGCGCCGATCAGCATGGCGCGCGGAGTTACCAGCTTATCCTGAATCATTCGCGAACCGCCCGAAAACGGCGTGTAATTGGCGTTAACATCATCATCGGTGGTCCTGTGGTCGAAATAATCATTGGCCATATTGGCGGCCGCCTGAGCAGCCACAGAGCCGATCAAAGCCAGGAAAAACATCAACCAGTAAAACTGGCCGGTTTCGCAATAGGCCAGGGTCGATCCGAACAAAACGGGGATGATTGTTCCTGTAAGAAACGGCGCCCGCGCAGCTTTTATCCAAAGAGCTATAGAGTTCATATTAATATCCCTTTTTGATTGTGGCTTATTTCCTTATAGTCTGCCGAATATAAATGCGATCGAATATCAAATCAATCTATTTTTCTTCTTTTTTACGTCCGGTATATCTGACAATGATAATGGTAATTTCATAAAGAATATACATCGGTCCGGCCAGAAGAAGCTGCGAGAAAACATCCGGGGTCGGGGTCAGAATCGCGGCGGCAATCAGGATCAGCACCAGCGCATAGGGGCGTCCTTTGCGTAGGGTCCGCGCCGAAATAACGCCGATTTTGCCGAGAAAGAAGCCTATTACCGGCAATTCGAAAGTGAGACCGAAAGCAAGCAGCATCATCCCGGCAAAGGAAACATAGCTTGAGACAGTAATAATTGGTGTCATAATATCCTGCCCATAGCCGACCAGAAATTTGATGGCATATGGCAACACGATATAGAAACAAAAGGCCGCCCCGCCGAGAAATAGTACTGTCGCGAAGAAGACAAACGGAAAGACGGCCGATTTTTCTTTCGGATACAGTCCCGGCGCCACAAACCGCCAGAGCTGATACAAAATAATCGGCGCCGCCCCGAGGATGCCGGTGTAGAAGGCTATTTTCAAATAGGCATAAAAAGAGCCGGTAATCTCCGTGAAATGGAGTTTGATATCGCCCAGCGGTATCGTGATGAACTTAAAAATATGTTCCGCAAAAACAAA
>JBFMFJ010000593.1:0-1601 GCA_040752235.1 Candidatus Zixiibacteriota bacterium
GGCCGCGTGCATCAGCACGGTCCGACCATCATTATCTTTTGCTTCTATGTCGGCCCCTTTATTTATCAATAGTTCAACAAGGTCAGCATGACCGTACTTTGCAGCTGACTGCAAAGCTGTCATCCCCCCTTCTAGATCACCTACATGGTTAATATCCGCACCCTTAGCTAATAATTTTAAAACCTCGACCAGGGAACCTTCGGATGCTGCCGTAACAAGGGCTTCATTGATTTCGTCTTTTCTCGCCATTAGTGATCTCCTTTACTCGATGATCGGTTACAGTATGTTGGATTTGAACAACAAAAGCTGATTCTCCAACAGAACATTGAACGAACCAAAGAAAGATTCCATACAAAATACAATTGCAATGAAACTGCTTTTAGCTATTTCTAGAAGTAATTTTCTGCTTTTCACCAATTATTTATAGTCCACTACTTGTATTTCTTAATTTCCATGCATTATCGGCTGTCCCTTTAATTGTTTGCTTGTCATTTTGAACAAACCAATTTGTTTTGAAATTTACGGCTATGGTAGTTTTCTTCCAAATAGATTTCGGGCTCGCCGACCATTACAGACTTGATCTCAGTCCATCTCTTAAAATATGCCGTTTTATCTTTACGAATAAAATCCTTATTCATGATGCCGGATTCATAGTAATCAACCTGATCTTCATAAAACGATAGACAATTTTCCAAATCTCTCTTTTCGGCAGCAATTATTAACCGTCTCATAATAGAATAGACATTATGCTGCATATTTTGTCGTCTCATTTTGGAAGTATGAACGTACGCGATTAGGTGATTTCTGAACAAATCGCAGGTGACTGATGACAGCTTTGTGAAGTTGTCTTGGGGAGTCGATGCGTTGCCGTCCAACCGAATTGTTCTTCAAGTCATTCCAGACCATCTCATCCGGATTCAATTCCGGCGAGTACGGCGGCAAAAGGAACAGATGCAGACGACCTTGTGTAGATTCAATAAATTTGGACACGATTTTCGCCTTATGCACAGGATGGCCATCAACAATCAGAAATATAGCGGGGTCGGCATTATGAATAAGCCTCTTGAGGAATTCGATAAACACCTTCGCCCCTACACGGCTCTTGACCGTCATAAACCGCAACTCCCCCTGAGCGCTGACCGCCGAGATCAGGCTCAATCCAAACCTTGCACCGGTACTGCTAACCACCGGTGTTTCCCCGCGGATCCCCCAGGTCGTACCCGCATGATGGTCCGAGCGTACACCTGCCTCGTCTCCAAAAAAGATCGTCGCCTTCCTCTTCTGAGCCATGCGGCGAATTCGCGGATACTCCTCGTCCAGCCATCTCTGGACTGCTTCCGGACGCTGCTGGTACGCCCGCCATACGGGACGCTGAAGAGTCAACCCCAGTTGATTGAGCAAACGGCAGACAGAGGCTTTGCTGAGTTTTACCCTGAATCGCTGTTCAATAAGGTGCCCCACCATCTTCGCACTCTGTCAATGATCGGCATAATGGAGCCACCGATTTTCGCCGTAATGGAGCCAGTGAAAAGGGTTGAAAAAGGGTCTTTGGACCCCCCTTTCAATCAGGCGATTTGACCTCCTTTCGTGGGTTGTTTTTC
>JBFMFJ010000594.1:0-1593 GCA_040752235.1 Candidatus Zixiibacteriota bacterium
GATCAATCCATCGGCTGTGTAGGAACAGATGTACTCATCATTGGCATAAAGGCTCAGGTTGATAACACGGCTGACCGCCCCCTTATCGATCACGACATCGTTGAGAGCATACTGTGAATCGAGTTGCGGGCCGTCGATGACATTGGTCTTGAGAAGCATCCGCTCTTCGATCTGAAAGTCATTGGCGACCAGACGTTTCATGGCACCGTCAAGCTGCTCCGGTGTCAACTGGGTCAGGAAACCAAGATAACCGAGATTGATTCCCAGAATCGGAATTTCCTGCTTGCCGATTGCCCGAGCCGTGGCCAACATAGTACCATCACCGCCCAGCGAGATAACCATATCTGACTGAACACACAGTTCTTTGCGAGGGACGGTGCGAACATCCATCTTGCTCCCGGTCACGACATTTTCGCAGACATAAGCTTCATGACCGTTTTTTTCGCACCATTCGAGGATAAAATTGACAGCCTCGGCCGCATCAGGACGACCGAAATTAGCAATAATGCCGAACCGCATCACAGTCCCCTGTTATTTGCCCGAAGACTCGCCGTAATTGCCGTTAACGGCAACGGCATTTGATTTAATCGCACTCTTTTTAAGGTGCAGCTTTTCCAGAAACGTCCGCCGATCACTATAGATGTCATCGATGTACTGCACCAAGGTGTCGGCATTCAGGCCGATTTCATCGAGAAGAATCTTGCGCGTTCCCTGCGAAATAAACTTGTCGGGGATAGCGAATGTATGAAAACCGCCCTTATAACCGTTCTGCATCAGATAGTTCCCGACCATCTGCCCCAGTCCGCCGAAATATGCGTTTTCTTCTATCGTAATAATATTGCGATAATTCCTGATACAGGCATTAAGCATCTCGGTGTCGAGCGGCTTGATAAAGCGGGCATTAATAAGAGCCACTTCCCGACGGTCTTTAATCATCTCAGTTGCACTTCTGGCGGCCTCATACATGGTCCCGACAGCGATAATCGCCACATCTCCGCCCTGATTAATTTGCTGCCATCTGCCCCATTCGATTTCTTCCAAGACGCCGGTCATCGGATACGGCACTGATCCGCGAGGGTAACGGATGGCGCACGGGCCTTCGAGCTCCCGGTGAGCTATGGTATGCAGCATGGAACGGAATTCATCACCATCCCTGGGTGACATAACAGTCAGATTGGGAACAGCCGACAAATATGACAAATCGAAACAGCCGTGATGTGTCGGGCCGTCATCGCCGACCAGTCCCGCCCGATCGATACAAAACACAACCGGCAGTTTCTGCAGCGCAGCGTCATGAATAATCTGGTCGTAAGCACGCTGCAGAAAGGTCGAATAAATGGCCACATAGGGCCGGGCGCCGCCAGCAGCAAGACCGGATGCAAAACAGGCGGCATGTCCTTCGGCGATGCCGACATCAAAAAACCGGTCGGGGAATTTATCGGCAAAACCGCTCAAGCCGGTTCCGGATGACATCGCAGCCGTGACGGCAGTAATACGTTCATCCTTTTCGGCCAGTTCTATCATGGTATCGCCGAAAATCCTGGTATATCCCGGAAGGCTGGATTTGGAGTTGGTTTCGCCGGTGATCTTATC
>JBFMFJ010000595.1:0-1553 GCA_040752235.1 Candidatus Zixiibacteriota bacterium
TATAAGCTGGGTGTGCCGTTTATCCCGCGGCTGATTTCTCAAATTTCGAGGATGTTTTCCGGGGTGGAGATTCATCCGGGAGCCGAAATCGGCAAAGGCTTTTTTATCGATCATGGAGCCGGAATTGTTATCGGTGAGACGGCCGAGATCGGCGACAACTGCGTTATATTCCACAATGTCACGCTCGGCGGAACCGGGCATCACACCGGCAAACGCCATCCGACTATCGGCAATAATGTCCTAATCGGCACCGGCGCGATTTTGCTGGGGCCTTTGACGGTCGGAAGCAATGTCCGTATCGGCGCCAACACGTTTTTGTACATGGTTGATATTCCGGATAATTGCACGGTCGTGGGAACACCCGGGCATATCACGCGGATGAACGATCAGGCGGTGAGTATCAAACCTAAGCGCACGCGCTACCCGGTTGAGGAAGTCATATAAAATTCAAAAAGGCCGCCGATCAGGCGGCCTTTTTTTACAGATCGAACTCAGAGCACGGCATATAATCCTGACCAAGTCAGTCTCAATCTTTTTAATTGACAATTGATTATAAAGAGGTATCTTCTTCAGTTAACTTTTTTCCTGGGTATTTAGAAGAGGTTATCATGCGCTGGACGCAAACATATATACCGACTTTAAGAGAGATTCCTTCGGAAGCGGAATTAATCTCCCATCAATTATTGCTCCGCGGAGGGTATATTCGTAAGCTGGCCGCCGGAGTATATATATATCTACCACTGATGCAACGAGTTATAGAGAAATTTACAAAAATCGTGCGTGAAGAAATGAACCGGGCCGGCGCTATCGAGATTACCATGCCGGTGTTGCATCCGGCCGAGGTCTGGCAGGCTTCCGGACGTTATAATACGGTCGGCAAGGAGCAAATGCGGCTGATGGACCGCCATCAGCATGAGATGGTGCTGGGCGGAACGCATGAAGAAATTGTCACGACCCTGCTCAAAGGGGAGCTTAAGAGCTACCGGCAACTGCCCATTAACCTCTATCAGATACAGGTCAAGTTCCGTGATGAAATCCGGCCGCGTTTCGGCCTGATGCGGGGGCGGGAATTCGTTATGAAAGACGCCTACACCTTCGATGCCGATGAGGAATCGTTCATGGTGGCCTACCAGAAAATGGTCGATGCCTATTTTGCCATTTTCAAGCGGGCCGGACTGGATACGCGCAAAGTGGAGTCCGACACCGGCGCCATGGGCGGCAAAGCGGCGCATGAGTTTATGCTGATCGTAGATACCGAAGGCGGGGAAGAGACGCTTCTTTTCTGCAATAAATGCGAATACGCAGCCAATATCGAGAAGGCAACTTTCCGTGAGGCAAATCCGGTGGCGGCGGACAAGGAAATGCTTGAGACAAAGGAAGTCGTTACGCCGAACGCCTCGACCATCGAAGAAGTAACGACGTTTCTTAAAGTTGATGCCTCCAGACTGGCGAAAACGCTGATTTACCTGGCCGACGGCAAGCCGGTGGCGGCGATGATTCGCGGCGATCGGGACCTTAATCTTATAAAGCTGAAGAACCAGGTGGGTGCGGTC
>JBFMFJ010000596.1:0-1544 GCA_040752235.1 Candidatus Zixiibacteriota bacterium
CGAAACAGCGATAGTATAAGGATTAATCCTGAATATATTCGACAAATTCCCGGTGATAATATCATAAGAACCCCGATTATCCGCATAGTGCCGGACAGCATCATGCTGCTCTTTGGAGCCATCGATACTTAGCACAAAATATACTTTATGTTTCGCCAGGTATGTCAGTTTTACTTTGTCAATCAGAGTACCGTTAGTACTCATCCGGAAGGCGAAGGCTTCACCGCATTTTGACTCGGAATAATTAATTATTTTCTTTATAAGATTAAATTCCAGAAGCGGCTCGCCGCCGAAAAAGGTAATGACGCAATCGCCGCCCGATTCTTCATATAGGAAATCAAGCGCCCGGCGAGCAGTCTCATAAGTCATTTGTTTCTTGATCTTCTCACCGGCATAGCAATACCGGCAGCGCAGATTGCAGTTATGCGTCAGGCATAGAGCGACATATTTGACCGGTTTGAAGTCCATAAATAAAATATAGTTGAATTTTACTGATAATCCCAATCCTTTATTATCAGACGCCTTTAGTAAGGTAGTTGATCAAAAAACCTCGCAGATAAAAAGAGATATGTTACGGTGCTGTCGTGTCATGTCCTGCCGAAGGTTTCCGAGGTGTGACCTGACACAAATTAGTGAGGTGGCAAGCGGTACATGATCAGCCGACTGCCAGGTCACATTCCTCCTACCAAAGCGGGAGGAACGGGACCTGGCAGGACAATACGGGGCACCGATGTTATAATACAATCAACAAAAAAGGGCCGCGGTTGAATGCGGCCCTTTTGGATTGATGCGAAATATCATTATTTTAGCAATATCATTTTCTTCGAATCTCTGAAATCTCCGGCTGTCAGATGATAGAAATAAAATCCGCTGGCCACGTCGTGACCCTCATAATCGGTGCCATCCCAATGTACCGAATAACGCCCGGCCGGTTTGGATGCATCGACCAGGGTCTTCACCTCCTGCCCGAGCAGGTTAAAAACAGTCAGTTTGACATCGGCCCTCTCCGGAAGGCTGTATGAGATTCTGGTCATTGAATTATACGGATTGGGATAATTCTGCTCCAATACGAAGTTATCCGGGAGCATATCTGTATCGTTATCCTCGGCATCGGTCGATCCGGTGGTGACATAGAACGCAAAAGTGTTTGAGAAATCGCTCCAGTAGTACCCGTCATATATTTTGAATCTCCAATAATAGACTGTATTATCAGAAAGATCAAATGACGGTATAGATCCGGGCGCCTGCAGGTTTGACTCATCGATTATGGGAGAGCGAAAATCGAAATATGAATCAAGCTGAAATTGAAAAAGTGTACTGCCTGTAATTGGACCGGCCAATGTGCTCCAGTCGAAGCTGGGGCGCGTTTCATTAACCTGTGCGCCATTTTCGGGCAGTATTGACGATACCGGTTCGACCTTGTAATAAAAGACAAGGCTGTCAGAGGCGGATTTAGCCCCGCCTGATACCGGTGTTTCATAATCCTTAAAGAAGACCAGTGATTTATCTCCGATATTGATGCCTGCTGAGAATGTCGCGCCCGG
>JBFMFJ010000597.1:0-1543 GCA_040752235.1 Candidatus Zixiibacteriota bacterium
AAGTCCGGGCCTGGGTCACTTCACCCTTGACCTCCATGACGGCTATTTCCTGACCAATCTGAACGACCGTATCGACCGGGACAATATGTTTGGTCATGACGCCTTCATGCGGCGAGGGTATCTCGACATTGATCTTGTCGGTCATGATCTCGACAATCGGATCATCGACTTTAACCTGATCCCCTTCCTTTTTCAACCATTTTACAATCGTACCTTCAACAACCGATTCTCCCAATGGTGGGACAACAACTTTATATTCCATCTTGCCTCCCTTAATATTCCATTACTTTTTTGACAACCCGTGAAATCTTCTCGGCATTGGGCAGGAAGAAATGCTCCATCGGCGGCGCAAACGGTATCGCCGGGACATCAAGCCCGCAAACGCGGCTGACCGGGGCATCGAGATAATCAAATAACTCCTCGGTAATGGATGCCGCCACTTCGGCCATAACGCCGCCTGTCTTGGAACTCTCCTGTACGAGAACGACTTTGGATGTCTTCTTTACGGATTCATATATCATTTCTCTATCCCAGGGACTTATGGTCCGCATGTCAATGACTTCGGCGGAAATGCCTTCTTTTTCCAGAGCCGCCGCCGCTTCCATCGAACGATGATACATAAACCCATAGGATACGATAGTAATATCTTTGCCTTCTTTCCGCAAGGCTGCTTTGCCGATCGGGACGGTGAAATCTTCTTCGGGAAGTTCTTCCTTCACCCAGCGGTAAAGTCTTTTATGTTCGAAATATATGACCGGGTCTTCGCCGCGGATAGCCGATTTCAGCAGACCCTTGGCATCATACGGTGTCGCCGGCATTACTACCTGCAGACCTGGCTGCGAGAAAAACCACTGCTCATTTATCTGCGAATGATACAGCCCGCCGCCGACATCACCGCCGCAGCAGACCCTGAGGGTCAAGGGACAAGTCCACTGGCCGCCGGTTCGATAACGCAGTTTGGCCGCCTGCTGTATAATCTGGTCCATCGAAGGAGTGATAAAATCGGCAAACTGTATTTCAGGCACAGGCCGCAGACCGACCATGGCCGCCCCGACCGAACCGCCCGCGATATAGACCTCGGAAATCGGCGAATCGATCACTCGTTCCGGACCGAAACGATCCAGCAGTCCTTTGGTGGCTTTAAAAACGCCGCCATAGACGCCGATATCCTGCCCGATCAGGAAGACCCTTTCATCACGCTCCATCTCCTCGAAGAGCGCCTGGGTGATGGCCTCGATTAATGTCATCTTTTTCATTTTATCTCCTGATATCCTGTTTTCATCCTGAGTATATTAATACTCATCTCTTCTGACCGGGAAACTCTCTGAATAGACATCATTATAGGCTTCTTCCGGTTCGGCATATTTTTCTTTTTCACAAATGGCGATTGCCTCATCGATCTCCTGATTATACTGCTCGACAATCGCTTCCCGCTGCTGAGTAGTAAGAATTCCCAGATCCATCAATAAGACCTCGGCGCGGGCGATCGGGTCGCTTTTTTTGAAAGAATAAATTTTATATTGGACGCGAAATAGGGCAGGAT
>JBFMFJ010000598.1:0-1519 GCA_040752235.1 Candidatus Zixiibacteriota bacterium
AGTCTTGCCGTCCGCTTTGAGCACAGGCAGGTCGATCGGCGTGGTCCCGGTGGCGATAATGAAATTCTCGGCCTCGATTTTCACCTTCGAGTCGCCCTTGACAACCTGAATTTCTTTGTCCGAAATAAACGAGGCTTCACCGTCATATTTCGTGACTTTGGCCTTATCCAGAAGCAGTCCGACTCCGCCGGTGAGACGTTTGACCGTATCATCTCTGTGTTTGCGAAGTTTATCAAGGTCTATCTCGACCTTGTCGACCACCAGACCGACACGTTTCGCCGCCTCAACTGTTCTCTTTAATTCGGTTACATAGAGAAGAGTTTTCGACGGGATACAGCCCCAGTTCAGGCAGACTCCGCCATAATATTCCTTTTCAACAATGGCGGTTTTCATTCCCAGCTGGGCCGCCCTTATCGCCGCCACATAGCCCCCCGGACCGGCGCCAATTACTACCACTTTATATTTTTCACCCATTTTATTACCTCAAAATCAGTTAAATAACACCAACCAGCCAGCCCTGTGGATCTTCCAGATACTCAATCATACGGCGCAGGAACTGGACGGCATAACCGCCGTCGATCACCCGGTGATCGAATGACAATCCGAAATTAAGTATCGGCCTGATGACGATTTCTCCGTTTCTGACGACCGGCTTATCGACAATTTTGTGTACACCCAGAATGGCCACCTGCGGTTTGGCAATAATCGGTGTCGATCCCAGTGCACCCATGCCGCCGGCATTGGTGATAGAAATCGTCCCGCCGGTAATTTCATCCATCTTCAGGATGTCTTTGTTCGCCTTGTCGGCAAGATTGCGCATATCCTTGGCAATCTGCAACAATGATTTCTGCTCGCAGTGTTTGATGACCGGCACGATAAGCGAATTCTCGCGCGCCACGGCCATACCGATATTGAAATACTTTTTGACATGAAGAACATCATCTTCGAGCGTTGAATTAATCCAGGGGAAATCCTTTGCGGCAAAAATAATCGCCTTGGCAATAAACGGCAGATAGGTAATGCGGACGCCGTGCATCTTCTCGATTTTGTCGACATTCTGCCTCCGCCAGTCGCGAAGTTCCGACATATCACATTCATCAAATGTCGTCACATGCGGGATGGTGAAGGCCGATTTTACCATGTGTTCCGAAATGACCTTGCGGACTCCGGTAATCGGGATAATTTCCTCATCTTCCTGCTGAGGCCAGACAAAATCCGGTTTCACCTTATCGGCCGAATGTCTCATGTTGATATATTTGACGACATCTTCCTTGGAAACACGTCCGTCGCGGCCGGTCCCCTTTATCAGCCGAAGATCAATAAAGTGCTCGCGAGCCAGCCGCCGCACCACCGGTGATGACTTGACCGCCTTTATACCGCCTTCGATGGCGTCCTTGTCGGCGTGTATACCCATTTTCTCATGGTGCTCGACCGTTCCGATAAACTCTCTGGGAGGCTCTTTGACTTCCTGCTCCCGGGGAATTCTTTCTTCTCCGGACTCAGGTTTGGTTTGAAAAGT
>JBFMFJ010000599.1:0-1518 GCA_040752235.1 Candidatus Zixiibacteriota bacterium
GTTTATTCTCCAAAGCCGCAAGAATACCAGGAAGTATTGGACTTCACTTGAGAAGTAATATGGTTATTAACACCAATTATATTATTACGGTACTTTCCTGAACTACCAAATTTAACTTGGGAGGTTTTATGAAACGAGCGTGTGGTTATGCCGCGGTATTGAGTTGTTTGCTTTTAACCACCATTATTGTAACTCTTTTCACACTGCCTGCAAACGCGCAGTTTGAAAACTTACAGGTCAGAGTAGGAGATACTCTTGCTTATCCCGGAATGCAAAATAGCGAAATATCGGTCTACTATAGAAATTACATAGACTCTTGTTATGGCTTTATGCTAACCCTGGTGCTTGATAGGCCGGATATAATGGAATTCGGTATTGATCTTGATACTATTCCTGACACCTTCTACTGGCGATGTCTGGAATATGACGGTGAAAACTGTGTTGATTCAATTAATGTGACATCAGCGGTTTGGGGCGACTCAACTACAGAATATGACTGGATATCAATTGATACAATTGAGATTATGGTGGGAAATGTCGAAACCGAGGGAACGCTGATAGAGGGCTGGGAAACAGTAAGGGTTCAGTATCTAGTAGAGGGCGACAGCACATCTCTTCGCATAACCGCTTTGGCTGATTACGGTGATCCATCCCATCACACCTCTGGCATTCCATATCCGCAGACAACAAATTCACCTTTAATAAAGTTACGGGCGGATGTTTTCTGTATTCCTTCTGAGGAAACCGACAGAATTGCCAATATAAATATTGTCTATTTCCCGGGTGATGTCAGACACTTCATTTTTTATGATGAAAATATGGAAGGTATTTGTACGATTCAAGATTCGATTGCAGACACGACCTGGTATCAATGCCAGAATTGGATTGGCGATTCCTGCACTGACTGGGTTGTTTTGCCCGATTCAATGGCCGGATCGGCCGATTCATTTAGTTATGACTGGCACCAATTCTTAAGGCTGGATACCTCCGATATTGACCTTCATAATGGTACTCTTGAGGTCTATGCGTCTTCAAAATGCGGCGACGTGAATTGTGATGGCTACATAAATATACTCGATATAAATTATCTTGTACAATACCTTTATAATCAAGGCCCGGCTCCCGAGTATATTTCGAGCGCTGATGTCAATTGTAGCGGTTCTGTAAATATATTGGATATCAATTATCTTACCAATTATCTCTACAATAACGGGCCGGCTCCCTGCGCCAATTGCAAATAAGCCGTTTCAGCCATCAAATGTCATCGGCTTATTGAATCCAATATACGGAGAAAGGCCGCCGGCACCTGCCGACGGCCTTTTTTATTTTGCCGGGGCTTTTGCATTGACAAACGCATAATCAGGCCTATATTGGTGGAGGCTCTGATCAGACTACTCGTTTTTCCTCAAAGCCATAAGAAATTTCCTGGGAGTCTCGTCCTTTATCTTTGGAAATGATATGGTTACGCAATGCCAGCCATGTTATTCCAGGTAATCTTCTCCCCAGTCATCAAATTTC
>JBFMFJ010000600.1:0-1514 GCA_040752235.1 Candidatus Zixiibacteriota bacterium
TATTCATTTATTAGATAAGTGCAAAATACCATAGTAACCTTTCATGTTTCTACTTCGGCACATCAATTATGGAAAGCGGGACAAAAATCGGAGTGTTTCGGTGTTGTATGCGCAATTCATAAGCACATTATGTTTTGGGATTGTTCAGGGCTATTCCTTACCGGCAGGTAAAAAAAAGGCAGAACAACATGTCCTGCCCAGTCAATTGTGATACAAGCTGTACTATTTCCAACCCAGCGCTTTTCTTACGCCGGCAGCATAGGCCTTGTCGGCCTTTTCAAAATGAAGCAACTGCCGCTCAATAATCTCTTTTGGTACTCCCGACATGGCGCCGGCGATTGCTTTATGCAGCCGCTGGCGTTCTTCTTTCGGCATCAGCCGATAGAGATTACCGGCCTGAGTATAATCATCGTTTCCTTCCCGATGATCATAACGATCGGCATCGCCGGTGATCTTCAGAGGCGGTTCCTTGAATCGGGGATCCTCGACGGGACCGCCCTGAGTGTTGGGTTCATAGTTGACATCGCCGCCATAATTTCCGTCGAACCTCATTGAACCGTCGCGATAATAAGTACTGACATTGGCTTTTGTTCTGTTGATGGGCAGACTTTCATAGTTCACACCCAGGCGATACCGGTGCGCATCGGCATAGGAAAAGACGCGGAATTGAAGCATTTTATCCGGACTTTGGCTAATCCCGGGGACGACATTGGCCGGTGAAAATGCCGACTGCTCCACCTCAGCGAAGTAGTTCTCAGGATTGCGGTTCAATTCCAGAACGCCGACATCGATCAATGGAAATTCGCCATGCGGCCATACCTTGGTCAGATCAAATGGATTAAAGGATGTTTTTTCGGCCTGTGTTTCGGTCATGACTTGTATCTTCATGTTCCATTTGGGGAATTCTCTCCTTGCAATTGCCTCGAAAAGATCCCTCTGATGACTTTCCCGGTCTTTGGCGATAATGGCCTCCGATTCATCGGCTGACAGGCACTGTATTCCCTGTGCGGTCTTAAAGTGGAATTTGACCCAGAACCGCTCATTCTTCCTGTTAATAAAACTGTAGGTATGACTGCCGTAACCGTTAAGATGACGGTAGCTTTTGGGAAGCCCCCGATCGGAAAAGAGAATGGTCACCTGATGCATGCTTTCCGGCGACAGCGACCAGAAATCCCATTGCGCCGTATTGCTTCTCAGGTTCGTCTTCGGATCGCGCTTTTGAGTATGGATGAAGTCCGGAAATTTGTAGGGATCACGTATAAAAAACACCGGCGTATTGTTACCGACCAAATCCCAGTTGCCTTCGTCGGTATAGAATTTGAGGGCGAATCCTCGCACGTCGCGTTCAGCATCTGCCGCTCCCCTTTCACCCGCAACCGTCGAGAATCTGAGAAAACAATCGGTCTTCTTTCCGACTTTTGAGAAAATATCCGCCTTGGTGTACCTGGTAATGTCATTGGTAATTGTCAGGGTGCCGTATGCGCCCGATCCTTTGGCATGAACGACGCGCTCCG